>JASMKJ010000244.1 GCA_030749275.1 Acidimicrobiales bacterium | reverse complement strand
GAAGATATTCCTGAAGATCTACGTGGGCAATATTCATTGATCCATCCCGTAGTGCTTCCACAAGCCACCAACGAAGGTCATCAAAGGTGCCATTTCGTCCGAGAAGCTCTTCGAGACGACGTTGTTCTCTTCTGCGTAACTCCGGCCCAATCGTTAGCTCGCGGTTAACGATATCGAGGCTGTTCCCCGCCACCCTTGCAAGGAAGTTGGTGCGTCCCGATGTCATTGACATCACATCGCCGTGAAGAAAATCCCGGACGCTTGTTACCAACTCATCAACTCTTGGCATGTCAGATGGTCGTTGCAGCGGTTGAGGTTCGACTAGGTGAACGGGGCCGGGAATAAGCAGGTTGACGCAATCGAGTTGACATTCAGAGGATCGTCGCCCTATACCGGGTCGCTCCACTGTCGCATCGGGTCCATTCCGGTATTGGTCCGTCATGCCTAAGCAGCCGATTGCCCACCAGAAACTTCCGAAGACCTCCCAAAATTTGAGTGCTTCGCGATCCACAAGACGGCCACTTTCGGCCTCATACCCGAGCACCAAGTCCTCGACCTTGCCGAAACCACCCACCTCCAAGTCTCGTTCTCCAAAGCGCCACGAGTTTGTGCAAATCCAGCCAAGGTCACGCATCGGGTCACCAATATATGAAGTCTCCCAATCGAGCACCGCCCTGAGCCCTACCTCAGGATCGACCATCAAATTGCCGTTACGAAAATCGTTGTGAACAAGCATCAAGTCCCCGTCAGCCGGGAGATGCTCACTGAGCCACACCCCTGCAAAATCAATCATCGGTTGCGCTGTATCCCACTCGCGATAACGGCTCCACACCTGTTCTAGGTATTGCTCAGCGGTGAGCGTCGGCAACCGTTCACGTAAGCCGTTTTCGTCTAGGTCTATCGCATGGATTTTTGCTAGTTCACGCCCGCATTGTTCGGCAAGAAGGGGCCGAATTTCATCAAGTTCTGGTGCTCGCACAATCCGTGAACCCAAAGTCTCACCATCCAACCATTCCATAATGAAGCCGACCCCAACACCGTCCTCAGGTTGCAAGTCGTAGTAGACCTCGGGTTCGACGACGCCGTTCGCCTTTGCAGTTCTCATCAGCAACGACTCGCAATCAAGCCCAATTGCGCTGACGTTGTCTCTGTCAATCCCGCCAGCGCCACGCCTCAGGCAAAATTGTTCGTTTCCCTTAGCCGTCCTGACCACAAGTCGATAAGTCTCCATGCTTGCCCCGCCAGACAGACGTTCGACAGACAGCAACTCTTTGCACCCTGGTAACTCCCGGATTGCGACACTCTGCAGTTCATCAAAAAACTGTGGTTCCGACATTCCAGAACTCAAACTGATTCTTGCTGTGACCCAAAGATCGTGGGCGCGCCAGCTCGAGACCAGTCGGGAGCACCGATGATTTCTCGACCGTCCACCACGACACACTGATCAGACTTCCCTCCGATGACAGTGCCGCTCAGCTGCCCTGTCACGCCGTTAGCGCCGATATGGGCGATCGGGTATGAATCTGCTCGGGAGTAGGTTTGTAAAAGAAGTGGTCGAGGATTCGGTGAGTCGTTGGGAACCGATCCGTGGATCATGCAGCAATTGTGTACGGTTACGGATCCGGCAGGGCCGGTGAGCCAGACCATGTCATCAAAATCAATATTCTCGACATCCGTCGAACTCATAGCGCCACCCCACTCGCCGGAGTCCAGGTATAGGTCATAAAGGGGTCCAATATGACTACCGGGCATCACTCCCATGGGGCCCATTGATTCGTCGACGTCGTCTAGGTACACCCCTATCGTCAGTGGGCTGAAGTCGGTATGAGGCCAGAACTGAATGTCTTGGTGCCATTTAACCTCTTCGCCTCCATCGGACCATTTGAAATTGAGTTTTGAATGGTGATAACGAACAGGCCCCTTCAGGATCGCGCACGCTAGCTGGGCGGCTGCACCCTCCAACGCAAAGTCTCGAAACGTCTCATGGTTATCGACCGGTGAATTCAATCGCCGAATGCGGGGTTCATCTGATGTGTGGTTCGGCTCGAGGTCGAGCAACCTCCCCGACTCTTCCATGCTTCTGCTCAGTTCCACAAATTGCTGTGCCGCCTGCTTAAGTTCTGAAACAGTGTCGAGGCCCACGAAGCCCTCTAGATGCAGATATCCCCGATGCTCATAGTGCTCAAGGTCAGCGGGGGTAAGGAGATCTGAGACCGAAGACATTTTTTTCACATCCAAATGTTATCTCGGTGTCGAAAGGCGCGTCCCATCAGGCGTTTCTCCCTTATGGTTACAGCATGGGCGAACGGTTGGTTGTCAGTGGGGGATTGGCTTTGGATTCCCGCGGTGAGAGGCCCGCTGACCTGTTAATCGACGACGGAGTTATTCAAGAAATTGGAGAGCCCGGTTCTTTGTCCGGCCGTGGTTTGATGGTGGATGCATCTGACGCATTGGTAATGCCTGGGTTCGTCGATATTCAGGTTCACTTTCGTACACCAGGAGGTGAAGAGAGCGAGGATGTCGTTTCCGGAGCCGCCGGCGCAGCATTAGGTGGCGTTACCGCCTGTGTGATGATGCCCAACACCATCCCAACCATCGATCATCCGGCCATTGTTTTGGAGGTACTGGAACTCGGCAAAAGCACACCGTGCGACGTTCATACTTCAGCGTCGATAACGGTTGATCGGGCTGGTGAACAGCTTGTCGACATCGCGGCGCTTCATGAGGCTGGGGTCAACGTATTCACCGACGACGGCACCGTTGTCGATGACCCTGAGCTGATGAAGCAGGCGCTTGCAGCCAGCCACGCCCTTCCCGGCATTGTTATAAGCCAGCATGCAGAACATTCCGCGATGGTGGAGGGGGGAGTGATAAACCAAGGTCCGGTCGCAGAACGCCTCGGGCTGAAGGGACGGCCCTCCGAAGCAGAAGCGGTGATCGTGGAGCGCGATATCGAGTTAGCGAGACAAACGGGCGGCCGCTACCACGTCCTTCACATGTCGACATCCTCGGGAACCCAACTCGTACGCGACGCTAAATCTGCAGGTGTCCGAGTCACCGCCGAAGTGACCCCGCAGCACCTAATACTCACAGAGGACGATGTGGAGCGCTTAGGTACTTCCGGAAAGATGAATCCACCACTGCGCACCGCCTCAGACGTTGCAAGCTTGCGGACCGGTATCTTTGACGGGACCATCGACGCAATAGCCACAGATCACGCACCTCACTCACCCGCGTCGAAGGCCGTACCACTCTCAGTTGCGCCCCCTGGGATGTTGGGGGTCGAAACCATGGCCTCGGTCATATGGAACGAATTCGTAGCACCAGGCCTCATGACGCCACAACGTTTCGTCACGTTGATCTCGTCTGGACCAGCAACAATCGCTGGCCTCAAGTCCCACGGCCGAACCATTGAGGTCGGCGAACCAGCGAACATAGCGGTCTTCGACCCACACCGACGTTGGGTCATTGATCCGAATCACTTGCAAAGCAAAAGTGAAAACACGCCCTGGCCGGATAAAGAGGTGACGGGTCGCGTCCGCCACACAATCTGCATGGGGGAGTTGGTTGTGCACGCTGAGGTGCTCACTTAGCGCGATAGC
This sequence comes from Acidimicrobiales bacterium, assembly GCA_030749275.1. Taxonomy (GTDB): domain Bacteria; phylum Actinomycetota; class Acidimicrobiia; order Acidimicrobiales; family Poriferisodalaceae; genus UBA6944. The sequence continues at coordinate 4,002 of JASMKJ010000244.1, read as the reverse complement.
CAGCATTTCACTGCCCGCTAAGATCATTGCACGTACCTTAAGTAGTGAAATTCAAGCCAAAGGATGTGTCGTGTCATTCAAGTTCGCAAACGTCGCTGGGAGAGCGTCGGTCGTCGAGGGCGATGCCTACTTCGACCTTGAACGCATTTCGAAGGGCTCAATAAGCCACGACCCAATGGCGGCAATCAATCAACTCGAGGAGATACATAAGGTCGCCGGAGGCTTAACGGGTCATGACAGCGATGGAGCGTTGGCTGAGGCGCAGCTGAACGCTCCGATCCCTTTGCCCCGGAACTCTTTCGGCGTCGGTCTTAACTACAAGGATCACGCCGAAGAATCAAAGATGGACCTTCCGAAGGTGCCAGTGGTCTTTACTAAGTATCCATCTTGCATAACGGGTCCATTTGACGAGATCTGTCTCCGAGGGGACATGAACGATTATGAAGCTGAACTAGTAGCGGTCATCGGACGCACAACTCGAGATGTCCCGGTCGACGAAGCATGGTCCTATGTGGCTGGTTTGACAATCGGGCAAGACATCTCCGACCGTGCACTCCAGCTCGCTGCGCGACCAGCGCACTTCGGCCTCGGAAAATCCCGCGACACCTATGGGCCCATAGGGCCAATTCTGATATCCCCGGACGCAGTTGATGACCCAAATGATCTAGCTATCACGTGCGATGTCAATGGGGAACGACGTCAAGATGCCCGAACCAGCAGCCTAATTTTCGACGTCCCCTTCCTGGTCAGTTACCTGTCGGAAGTCATGACACTAGAGGCCGGCGATCTCATATTCACTGGAACGCCAGCCGGGGTAGGCATGCCAGATAAACGGTTCTTGAAGCCCGGTGACGTCATTCGCACTTCCATCGACGGCATCGGCGTGATGGAAAACATCTGTCGTTGATCAGCGCCTACCGACCGAAGCCGCTACCAAGCGCCCCTTTCGCGCAACGCTTCCAGCTCATCCCAGTCGTACCCGGCTTCAACCAAAACCATCTCTGTGTCCTGACCTAAATGCGGTGCTTCGATCCCGTGTCGGGTGGGGGTATCTGACATCTGGATGGGACAACCGACCATGTTGACAGTCCCAAATTGCGGGTGGTCAACTTCAACGATGTAGCCGTTGGCGAAGGATTGGGGATCTGCGGCTACCTGATCATGGGACCGCACCGGCGAAAATCTCTGCGCCTCAGCGCCGAGCCGCTCAACCCACTCTTCTGTGGAGCGCTGGCTAAATATCTCGATGAAGTCCTTTCGCATTTCGCGGGCGATTTCCTTGGTGACGAAATATGCGTTGTATGTCGGGTGATCCACCCAATCGGGGCGCTCAATCGCTCGGCACATACCCTCCCACAGGTGTTCGGGACAACCGGCCATCGCGAGAGCACCATCTGATGTCGGAAACACGCCGTACAGAGCATGTACTAGCGGGTGACCGCCGTTGGAGCGGCCCGCCAGTTCACCGGTCAGGAAATAATGCGTATATTCAGGTGCCTGCATCCAGATCTGGCCGCCAAGAAGACTCACATCGACTCGCTGACCCCGCCCTGTGCGTTCCCGCGCAAATAGTGCCGCAATGATCCCAGTCTGCAAATTCTGAGAGCCGCAGTGATCCGCTAGTAGCGACGCCACGGTCGTTACTGGTTCACCGTCATTTCCGATGCCTGCAATGACACCGCCGGCTGCTTCGCCAACAATGTCAGCACCCTCGCGCAACGCGTCAGGTCCCGTCGGCCCTAAGAAGCTTCCGGCGGCCCAAATAATGCCGGGATTTATAGATGCAAGGTCCTCGTAGCCCAGTCCCCAACCGTCAAGAGTTCCTGGCTGGAAGTTCGACAGAACTACATCTGAAATCTCTACCAACTTCAGAAAGGCTTCTCGGCCAGCATCGGTGCGCAGGTCGAGTGTGACGGATTTCTTACCACGGTTACATGCCTCCCAAAATACCGAAGTACCGAGATCCTCAAGTACACCCACATGGCGACCCATGTCACCAATCTCGGGAAGCTCGATTTTCAACACCTCGGCACCGAGGTCATGCAACATTGCTGCTGCCTGAGGTCCCTGCACCAAAGTGGACAAATCCAAAACACGGATACCGTCTAAGGCTCCTGACATTTCAACCTCTCATGGACTAGAAGGTACGTAGCTAAAAGCGCCGTCGGTCAAAGACGCTCACGTCACCGTAGCAATCGAAAGTCCATTCATGAACCAAGCGCACCAAGAAAGCCCTTCAGATGTTCTTGTCCTGACAAACGCGGCCGCAAATCGGGGTCAGGCCGCAGCAGTTGGGCACAAGGTCGAACTTTCTCTCAAACATGCAGGATTTGTTGTGCAGCACGAACTGCCACCTGACCCCGCAGCGACGGAAGAAATTGTCCGCTGCGCAGCAGAGCAAGAGCGGCACATCGTGGCGGTTGGAGGAGACGGCTTTATCCACCACATTGTCCAACAGTGTGCTGAAACGAACACGACCCTCGGAATTGTGCCAGCTGGAACAGGGAATGATTTTGCGTTTGGGTTGAACCTCTCCACCGATCTCGAAGTCGCCGTTGCGGCGGCAGTAGCCCCTCCTCAGGCGTGCGACCTGTTGAAACTTGAGGACGATAGCGGGCGGATTCGGTACGGCACGACCATCGCTACAGCAGGATTTTCCGTGTCAGTCAATGTGAAAGCGGAGGCATTGAGATGGCCGCGAGGACCGAGTAGGTACACGATCGCCACCTTGATGAAGCTTGTGAGGTTACGGCGGTACAACTTGGAACTAGAGGTGGATGGACGCAGCGTTGACGGAAAGTGCCTTATGGTTGCAATTGCAAACACACGCTCGTTTGGCGGTGGCATGCAGATTGCTCCGAAGGCCGAAGCTTTTTCCGGCAAGGCTGAAGTCGTTGTGATTCGCGACAGCTCGGCGCTCACTCTCCTCCGGATGCTTCCGAAGACATTCAGCGGTAGTCATGTCGATCATCCTTCAGTTGAAATCGCAACCGGTAAGACTTTTCGCGTCCACTTAACAGAAGCCGGCAAGTCCGAACCTTGCAGAATGAGATCCGATGGCGAAGACGTGGGTTCTTTGCCGCAAACAGTTACGGTTGTGCGTGGAGGACTGCAAATAGCAGGAGTGTCTCGGACACAATCAGCTACTTGCGAGGCTAGAGACACCGACGAATGACGAAAACAGCTGTTGCCTCAATGACCGAGGCCGAAACACGAACCTTCAGCGTATCGATGGTTATCTCGGGAGTGCGCTGCGGCCTTACCTACGTGATCTTGCCGTTTTTGGCCCCGCTTATCGGAATTGGCTCTGGCGTGGGACCGTGGCTGGGCCTCTTGCTGGGTACCGTGGCGATAGGGGCGAACGTGCTAAGCATCTATCGGTTCTGGACCGGCAACAGGCGTTGGAAACTGACCATGACGGCAATCAACCTCTCGGTCATTGCACTTCTGATGTTTCTGGTTGTAGGCGACATCCAAGAGTTAGTTTCGTGAAGGCCAGTGACGCTCCAAGCAGTGGCATGGGGTGCAGAACTCAGGTTTGGAAACTGGCGTGGAAATAGTCTTTGCTGACTCGACTCGCTCCAACACCGTTCAAGAACTTGAACGGCGAGGGCACGGTTGCACAACCCTCTCCTCAGAACAAAGGCTGAAATTAGAGGACCACGTAGCCTCCGCTGATGTGGTCGTCGTTCGGAGTACCTCAGTTACCCGGGATGTCATCGCAGCAGCGCCACAACTTGGCTTGATTGTCAGAGCGGGCGCCGGCACCGACACCATTGATCTTGATTACGCAAGTGAAGCAGGCGTGTATGTCTGCAACGTCCCTGGGCAGAACGCTGCTGCGGTTGCGGAGCTCACTCTTGGGCTGATTCTCGCTATCGACCGGCAGATACCTGCGGCAGTATCAGACCTGAACCGAGGTGTGTGGAATAAAGAGGGCTACTCCGAGGCACGCGGTTTAAAGGGACAATCGCTTGGGATTCTTGGTTTCGGAAACATCGG
>JASMKJ010000243.1 GCA_030749275.1 Acidimicrobiales bacterium | reverse complement strand
CGCCTCAAGTTGGACGAGGACCTCTCGTTGCCCAGTGATCCGTTCTCTCACCTCGACGCGATCATCCCTCAGTGCAAATTCCTTGGGTCTCGCTTGCCTGAGGTCGTATGCGTCGGGTCTCGATCCCGTCCGGTAGGTAAGAACGTCGCTGAACCCCTCGGTAGTGAGCAATGTCACCCGAGCCAACTGGTCGTTGATCACGGCATTGGTGGCAATGGTTGTCCCGTGAAAGACAAGGTCAACTTGGTCCAAGGGCAGTCCATCTTGCTGCAACTCGAGTAGAGCGTCGACTAGCCCTTGGGCCGGGTTGTGGGGAACAGACGGGACCTTTGTGGCTAACTGATCACCGTTCTCACAGTGTGCGATTGCGTCGGTAAAAGTCCCACCAACATCGATTGCCACAGTCCATGCCATCTTGGCTCAGACTGGCCAAGTCGGCTCATTGCATACACCGCCCCAGAAAGACTGTTCGAGCCGGCCGGCCGTTTCAAAGATGCCGTGGATCCTCAACATGTCTTCATGATTGGGTCCATTTCGCAACGAGTCGCAAATCGTCGTCATCAGTCAGTTTTCCCACCGCCCAACACCCCGCCGGTGAATCCAACCGGACCAGTTGTGGTGTTGTAGAGATAACCGGGCTCCACTGGTTCTTCAGCCCACGGTCGATAGAAGTCGAACAAGTAGGGTTCTACCTCTAGGGAGAGTTCCGCCCACCGAGTCCATTGTTCGTCCATTTCGAACAATCCCTTCGCAATGGCTTCGTTGTAGTCGTCCCTGATCTTCTGCTCGTCGACTGTGGTGATGGTGCCTTCATCGAGTACGAGCTGACCAGCAATCATTACACTCTCGATGTCGGTGGCATCCGCCCGGTCGATGATGACGTCAAGTACCGGAGTCACATCAAACCGTTTGGGCATTTCGAAGACTCGTTTTCGATCGAGGATTAACAGGTCCGCGTCTTTCCCGGGGGTAAGGCTCCCAATCCGGTCCTCGGCTCTAGCAGCCTGAGCTCCGTTCTGAGCTGCTGCTCTAAGCAGATCTTCCGAACTAATGCGGCCGAACTCGGGCTCCGGGCCGAGTGCAAGCCGTTGCAGGTAGGACGCCAGACGTAACTCGAGCAGCATGTCGTCGCGGTCGGAAAACGAAATTGTGTCCGTACCAAACGCAACATGTCCTCCTGCATCGAGGATGTCACGGACACGGCAGATCCCTGTACTCAAGCGAAGATTGGAGCCGGGGTTACTGGCAGCTACCGCACCGCTGTCTCTGAGAATCTCGATGTCCCGATCTGTTGCCCACACGAAATGTGAGAGGGAGACGTCGGGCCCTAGCAGGCCGATGTCGTGCAACCGCTGCATCGCTGTAACCCCAAAGCGCTTGATGTTGTATTGCATTTCAGAACGGGTCTCGAGCGCATGGGTCATGATCCCTGTGTCGAGATCGGTCGCCACCTGACGGCAGCGTTGGTAGAGCTCATTGGAGACGGCCGGTGTCCAATCCGGTGCCAGAAGAACACGAATTCGATCGTCACGTCGATCCCATGTACCTGTAGCGTCTTCGATGGCTGCCAGCACATCATCGGTTGGAAGGGCATAACCCATTGGTGATTCGCGAACCTCAGCGGCGAGGTCACTTGGGAGCCGGGCAAGAAAGTCCTCGTTGGCCTCATGAACGTACAGGTTCTCGTCTCGCAACGTCATCCCGAGCGCAGTCCGCATTCCTAGGTCTTCGTAAGCTGTGAGCGCATTATCGATACCGAAGTTCTTCGGTCCGGGTCGACCGTAGAACGCATCGACAGTGCAGGTGATACCACCTCGGATGGCCGTCATAAGTGTCACGAGGATCCCGTTGTACATCACCTCTTCCCGCATGGACCTGAAGACTGGATGGACGTAGATGTTGG
>JASMKJ010000242.1 GCA_030749275.1 Acidimicrobiales bacterium | reverse complement strand
TCGAGACGATCAGAGTTCCGACTAGTGAACTCGACTCAGGAAACGGACCGCACCTAGCACGGGTTCTTGAACACATCGGCAACTGGAATCTCACCACGGACATTGACCCGATTGTGTGGGCTCCTATCCAACTGCATCGCTTGGTGTTAGCCCTCTGTGAGTCGGTAAGAGCCGGTTTCCTAAGAGGTCCCTCGTGGTGTCTCCGAGTTGATGATCCAACTGGCTACGCGGTGTCTCTCGTTGGGCCTTACCTTCAGCTATTCGACGCGCTGTTCAGGCTCTGGAATCTTCCCAACATTTCGCCAACAACCGTCACGTTCACCAACGGGGAAACGTGGACCACTTACAGCCGAGACGCGGAAGGGAACTACACGACCGGCTTCGGCGCCGCTGAGGCGATCGACGTTCGGATCCGACTCGAATGTGACCACAGCCCGTTCGAGGCCCTCCCCCTGCCTGAAGAAGAGGCCCCGGCTCTAGTAGTCCGATCTACCGGGCTGCAACTAGAGGTTTTGGACCTTCCGATCGGTGGGCCGAAGAGGGTCAGCCTGGTCAAGAACAACGGCACCCGACCGGCCCTTCAGGCGCTGTTGAGAGCAGTGTTCGCGAAAGAAGATTTCCGTGAAGGCCAGTACGAAGCGGTAGTCGAAATCCTTGAGGGACGCGATGTGACCGTCCTTCTTCCAACAGGAGCTGGTAAGAGCCTGATCTATCAGTTAGCTGGCTTGTGTCTGCCAGGACGCACCGTGGTTGTTGACCCCCTTGTGGCGCTGATCGAGGACCAGCTTTACGGGCTCAACCAGCACGGCATTGATAGGGCGGTGGGCCTCTCTAAACGAACGACTGAACTTGGGTTGACCAAGCATTTGCTTGGCCGTATCAGTGAGGGAGACGCGTATTTCATCTTTGTTGCCCCGGAGCGCCTCCAGATGCAGGACTTCCGAGACGCCCTTTCCCGGCTGACCAATATCACTCCGGTCAACTTGGCGGTTATCGACGAGGCCCACTGCGTCTCGGAATGGGGACACGACTTCCGTACTAGCTACTTGACCCTCGGTTCTGTTCTCAGAAAGCAGTGCTCAACACCGGAGGGCGATCCACCACCGTTGGTTGCTCTGACTGGGACCGCTTCGCGTGCGGTCCTCAAAGACGTTCTCTTCCAGCTGGGGACGAAGGAACACAACGAGCAATCAATTATCAAACCAACGACGTTTGATAGGCCAGAACTTCGGTTCCATCTGAGACCCACAGCGATCGAAAACGACGAGGCAACTCTTTCTGGTGTTGTTCAGAGTCTTCCGGGCATGTTCGGTGAGACACCACAGACTTTCTTTCTTCCAAACGGGACCCAGACCCACAGCGGCCTGGTATTTGTCGCCACCGTGAACGGAAAACGCAAGATCGTCGACACCAGAAGGCAGGTGGGTGGAATTGTTGGTGACGTTGGAATTTTCTCGGGTACGCCACCTAAGGGGTTCAACAAGCAGTCCTATGAGGGAGAGAAGCGTGTCCACGCTCAGCGGTTCAAAGACAACTCTTTGACGGCGCTCGTTACCACCAATGCCTTCGGGATGGGTATCGACAAGCCGAACATCCGGTGGATCGTCCACTACTGCCTCCCAAGTTCAATGGAGTCCTACTACCAACAGGTAGGTCGAGCCGGAAGAGATGGACGACAGTCCGAATGTCTTCTCGTTCTCTCAGAGTTTGACGTTGACAGGAACCGGGAGCTGCTAGCTCTCGACCGTGACGTTGAGGAAATGGCCGCAATCGGCACGGGTCTTCCATGGGCGGAAGGCGACGATGTCACAACCGCTATCTATTTCCACACGGGCAGCTATCCAGGGGTCGAAGCCGAAGTTGAGGAGCTCCTCAAGATGGTCTCCGTCCTCTCACCCGGGTCGATGGCTCTGAAGCGAGAGATCCCGTTTGCGACAAAAGATAGCGACCAGGAAGCGCAAGAACGGGCGTTGCATCGGCTCGTCATTCTCGGCGTAGTCACGGACTATTTGAAGGACTACGGCGGCCGAACATTCACGATCAACCTTGCTGGCGTCAGGCCGGCTGGTGTTGTTGCCCAGCTTTTCGACTTTGTTGACCGAAACCAGCCAGGCAGCCGAGAGGCAATCGAACAAGCTGTGGAGAGCGATTACGCCACGATCGAAGCCGCACTAGACGCTTGCACCCGGGAGCTTGTCAGATTCGTCTATCAGACCATCGAGCGGTCACGGAGACGATCGCTGCGCGAAATGTGGTTGGCAGCAAGCGAATGCACTGACGGAGAAGAGCTTCGGCAGCGGATCCTCGACTATTTGACCGAAGGTGACGTTAGACCTGTCCTAGAGGCACTGATTGACGAGCAACGTTCCCTCGACCAGTGGGTCCC
>JASMKJ010000241.1 GCA_030749275.1 Acidimicrobiales bacterium | reverse complement strand
TCACTTCAAATGAACTCTTCCAGCACTGGATAGTTCCAGTCCGGCAAGTCCTGTAGTCCTTCAGTACAACTCGAAACGTAAATGTCAATAGCCCGTCAGCACCGGTTTCTCACCAACGAGACGGCATCGTATTCGGATTGATCCATTGATAAGTTCCACCGCTGCTTAACTTCAATCCACGCGGCGACATATTGACAATGAAACGCCTCTAGGGGTGGAAGCCACTCTGCCGGATCTTTCGCTCCTTTCGAACGATTCGAGGAAGCCGATACCGCAATCAGCGCTTCGGGTATCGATGTGTCGTTGGCAAAAGCTTGACGTCGCAGCGGGTCCCATTGCCAGGCACCACTGTCCCAGGCCTCCTTGAGGGGAACCATGTGGTCAACGTCGAATTTCGATGGATCGTTGGTTTCGACACCATCGAATGCGCTGTGCCAGCGGCCACCTTCAAGAGAGCATCCGCTACCCACAGTTACCGGAACGAGCGACTCTTCGATCAATACTTCACGGCGAGTGTCACAGCCGTCGTTATCGGTATCAGACCAATGCTTGAACAATTTTCGTTCGTAACCACCGTCATGTTCCGGTTCAATCACGATGGACGCAACCTCGTCAGCTCCTTCTGTTTGTTCCGAAACAGCACCTTCCGTTGTCGAGACCATGGTCGCTGAGCTGGTGATCGCCGCCGAGCTGGTGATCGCCGCCGAGCTGGTAGCCGCCGCTGAGCTGGGAGTAGTCAAAGCGATTGATGATGTCGGTGTGACGACCCCGCTCTCTTCCGTCGGCGAGAGGGTGCAAGCAGATACCAAAAGCAGTGACGCAACAGCGGTTAAGCGCACAGCGAGAACCCGCTCACACTTCTCCACGGCGCTGTTAGGGGTCAATCAACACGCCGGGATTGAGGATGCCGTTGGGGTCAAGATGCTTTTTCACTGCTCTCAACGATTGGGCGAAGAGTTCGGGGCGTTGAACGTCGTACGCGTTCGGGCGATGCATCCTGCCGACGGCGTGGTGGTGGGTGGATGTCCCTCCAGCCGCTACCAGCGCTTCGTTGGCGGCGTCTTTTATGGTTTGCCATTGCTGCACTTCGGACCCCTGAGAACCCATGCCCGACCAGCTGTAATACGGAGCGGGTCCGTCGGGGTAGACGTGAGTGAAACGACATGACAACGTGTGATGCTCACCGAATGTGTCCTCTAGCGCCTCACCGACTGCGGTTCGAACGGCGTGATCGAACTCCGGCCAGCGATCCCAGGTAATGGCAGTCTCAAAGGTGTCAGCGACAAGCCCGAGGGATGTTTCCACCCCATTGCCCACTCCGATGAAGGCATCACGCCAAGCGCCTACCGCTCCACCCCGACCGGTCGGGTTTCCCGCCCCGTCGTCAATTTGGATTTCGTCGTCAGGGATGAGTCCCCCGGCGTCACGAGCGATCTCTACCGCTTGGGCGATGTTGTGTCGCTGGCTGAGTTCGGCACTTTCAAACGACACGATCACCAAAGAGCTGTTGCCGTCCAACCCGGCGGCTCGTTGAGCTTCCTGGGGATCGAGGATTCGGAGGTTCGCTGGCCACAACTTGGCTTGAACGATGTTTCTCACCCCTTCATGTCCCTGTTCCCAGGAGGGAAACAAAATTCCTGCTGTGGCTCTAAAGGACGGACGCTTTTGAATACGCATCCACGCTTCGGTGATGATGCCCAAGATTCCTTCCGAACCGATCACCATGCGGTCTGGACTGGGACCTGCCCCTGATCCGGGCAGCCGCCGAGATTCCCACCAACCTGCAGGGGTGATCATTCTCGTCGACTCGACAAATTCGTCTATATGAGTGTGGTTGGTCGCGTAGTGCCCGCCTGAGCGGGTCGCTATCCATCCCCCCAATGTCGAAAATCGAAACGACTGCGGGAAATGCCGCAACGTGTATCCATGGGGTCGTAACTGGTCTTCTAGATGTGGTCCAAACACTCCGGCCTGAATTCGGGCGGCTCGGGAAACCTCATCTACTTCGATGACCTGATCGAGTCGATCTAAGGAGATGATG
>JASMKJ010000240.1 GCA_030749275.1 Acidimicrobiales bacterium | reverse complement strand
AAGGCAAGTTACCGCTGCCGGGTTAGCGTGGTGGCGTGGATGAGTTGCAATGTCCTGCTTGCGGGGAAACCGAAAATTTAGTTGGGCGCGAAATCGGTGATCTCATCGAGGTCACTTGTGAAAGATGTAACCAGCAATGGGACCGTGATCCCCACGCGATACCGACTTGTCATCGTTGCGACGGGGACGACATGGAAGGGGCAGTCAAGGCGATAGTTGAGAAGTCACGTGGCAGTCAGCTCTCAATAGTGGCAACTCAAGTTGTGTATCTGTGCAAAATTTGTGACGAGTCAATTCTCGCCTCATACCGTGTGGGCAGAAGCCCCCTGATGCCTGATCAGTTACCTACTGAATGAACCCGGATTGGATTTCTAGCTGGTCCCATCACCCAACCACTCCTGCTCAGCTAACACTCGTTCTAACGTGAGATGTTCTTTTTCGTTCATGATTCGTTGTAGATAGAACTCGTTTTCAAATAGGGCGAGGAGGGCACCGTCGCTGCGTGCCAGCACTGTTGCCCCCGGAAGTCGACGTAGTTCGTCAACTGATTCGGGATCGGTTCGCCGAGCGACGGAATACGGGGCGTTGGTTAATTCGACCGGGGCCCCAAATTCGTTTTCTAGTCGATGTGTAGCTACTTCGAACTGCATCAGGCCAACAGCCGCTAGGACTGGTTCGACATCACCCATCTCTTCGTCTCTGAGGACTTGGATGACGCCTTCTTCGTCAAGTTGCACCAATCCTCTCCGAAACTGTTTGAAGCGATTGGTGTCGGTGACTCGAATTCTTCGAAAAAGTTCGGGCGCAAACAACGGGATCTGTGGGAATTCCACTGGCTCCTCGGAGTACAGGGTGTCCCCCACCCGCACATCACTCGCGTTCACTAGTGCGACAACGTCACCGGGCCATGCTTCTTCCACAGTTGATCGTTCCGATCCGAACATGGTGTGGGCATATTTGGTGGCGAAGGGGCGATCGGTCCTGCTCTGGGTGACGTTCATTCCTCGTTGAAAGTGTCCTGAGCACACCCTCACGTAAGCAATCCGGTCTCGATGGGCCTTGTCTGTATTTGCTTGAACCTTGAAGGCGAACGCGGAAAAGGAGGCCCCGACAGGTCTCGGCGTGTTGTTGATGTCGTATCTGGGTGCAGGTGATGGTGCAAGATCAACGACTGCATCAAGTAGTAGGCGGACTCCGAAGTTTGTTAGCGCGGAGCCGAAGAACACCGGGGTGACTTCACCTGCTAGGAACCCTTTGAGGTCAACTTCTGTGCCAAGCGCCTCAAGGAGTTCCAACTCTTCGCTTGCCTCTTCCCAGCCGTTCACCGATGGGTCGACATCATCGAGTGTCGAGCTTTGCTCTTCTGATTCTTTTGCACCGTGGGCCGTTCGATCGTATTTGATGAACAGCTGGGAACTCCGATCGACAATGCCCTTGAGATCTCCGGGCACTCCAACTGGCCACGACATGGGTGTTGGGAGGAGTTGCAGCATGTTTTCGATTTCGTCGATGAGTTCCAGCGGCGGTCGTCCGGGTCGGTCACACTTGTTGACGAACGTCAAGATAGGTACTTCGCGTTGTCGGCAAACTTCAAATAATTTCAGCGTTTGCGCTTCGATCCCTTTTGAACCATCAATCACCATCACCGCGGCATCCGTCGCTGCAAGAACCCGGTAAGTGTCTTCGCTGAAGTCGCGGTGCCCTGGGGTGTCCAACAAGTTCAGTACACAGTCTCGGTAGTCGAACTGCAGGGCTGTGGAGGTGATGGAGATACCGCGCTGTTGCTCTAGTTCCATCCAATCCGAGGTCGCGGACTTTCTCCCCGAGCGAGCCTTCACTGAGCCTGCTTCTGCGATATGTCCCGAATACAGTAAGAATTTTTCAGTCAGGGTGGTTTTGCCCGCGTCTGGGTGGCTGATAATCGCGAATGTCCTTCGCTTACCGGCTTCCGACGCAACTTGTTCCGACGACACAAGGTTGAGGGTAAAGCCACTCCAGTCCGCTACCACCATCAATCGCGGCGATATGTGCTAGAAGCGCAGTGGACGAAAATGCTTGAAGCAGACCTTTGTAGACCAGGAGTGAGAAAATGAAGTTGGCGACAGGAGCTGGGTATTGGGCCGCCGGACCTCCATCTGATGCGCAGGAGACGATTCTGGAGGCTGAAGCGCTTGGGTTTCATAGTTTTTGGACTGCGGAGGCCTACGGCAGTGATGCTCTGACCCCTTTGGCTTGGTGGGGAAGTCGCACCGAGAGCATCCAATTGGGAACAGGCATTGTCCAGATGTCAGCTAGAACTCCGGCGGCGACGGCGATGGCGGCAATCACCATGGATCACCTCACGGACGGCCGTTTCATCTTGGGTCTCGGTGTCAGTGGCCCTCAAGTGGTGGAGGGCTGGTATGGCCAGCCGTATCCCAAGCCTTTGGCACGGACACGTGAATACGTTCACATCATTCGCGAAATTTGTGAACGAGAAAAACCGGTGTCCTATGTCGGTGACTACTACCAGATGCCGTTTCCTGGCGGTTTGGAGTTGGGGAAACCCCTCAAGTCGACTGTCCACCCGCTGAGGCAACACATTCCGATTTATTTGGGTGCTGAAGGTCCGAAGAACGTGGCGTTATCAGCTGAAATATGTGACGGCTGGCTTCCGTTGTTCTTTGCCCCCAAAGACAACCAGTTCTATGCCGATGCTCTGAACGAGGGGTTCTCCAAAGCCGGGAAATCACGCATTGGTGATGATGGACGAATCCCAGAAGAAAACGACTTTGAGGTGGTGTGCCCAGTGTCGATTGTTCCGGACCCGGATATCGAGCGAGCCGCGGACAGGGTAAGGCCGATGCTCGCGTTGTACATGGGCGGCATGGGCGCAAAAGGAGCGAACTTCCACTATGACGTGTTTTGTCGCATGGGTTACCAACAGGTGGCGGACCAGGTTCAGGACTGCTATCTGAACGGTCGCAAAGACGAAGCTGCAGCAGCCATACCGTTGTCCTTAGTCGAAGAAGTCGCGCTTGTTGGTCCGATCGACAAGATCGCTGACGACCTCGACCGTTGGAGAGATACGGTGGTAACCACTCTTCAAGTCAGCGGCCCTCCATCGCTGCTGCGCAATATCGCCGAGGTGGTAAATCGATGAACTCAGTTGATCCCCGTAGTCCGGTGTTGGTTGGCGCGGGCCAACTCATCCAACGGCCCGACAACCCCGTCGACGCTTTGGAACCGCTCGCAATGATGCGCGTTGCGTTAGAAGCCGCAGCCGATGACGCCGGTGCCCGGAGTTTGCTTGACCGAGCCACAGATACGTGGGTGGTGAAGGGTGCTTGGCCATATCCCGATCCCGGTGCTCTACTCAGAGACGAATTCGGAAACAGCAGCAGAACAGGTATCTCTACTGACGGCGGAAACACTCCTCAATCTCTCGTGAACAAAGCCTCGCTGCGGATTCAAAGCGGCGAAGCTGATGTTGTTCTCATTGTCGGCGCAGAAGGGATCTGGAGCCGCAGACGAGCGCGACGAGCGGGAGAGCGGATCCCTTACACCGACCAAACAGACGTTGAACCCGACGAGATTTTGGGTAAAGACGTGACGATGAGTCACCCAGTGGAACTCGAACGTGGCTTTTCTATGCCCATAAACTTCTACCCCATCTTCGAATCGGCTTTCCGGGCTTCTCGAGGCGAAAGCATCGATGACCACAGAGATCGGGTGAGTGAACTATGGGAGACCTTCAACCGCGTAGCGTGCGCGAATCCTTACTCATGGGTCCGTAACCCAATGACCGCTGAGGAGATCCGGAATCCTGGCCCTTCTAATCGGCTTGTCGGTTTTCCATATACGAAAGCCATGAACTCCAATTGGGATCTCGACCAGGCAGCCG
>JASMKJ010000239.1 GCA_030749275.1 Acidimicrobiales bacterium | reverse complement strand
CGCCAAAAGCGCATATCAACGGACCTAATTCCAAAAAGAATACTCGTTTATTTTCGACGTTAGTTAATTTGGAATCAAAGTCTTGGGGTTCGGGGAGGAGGACTCGAACCCCCAATGACTGGACCAGAACCAGTTGTGTTGCCAATTACACCATCCCCGATTGGATGGGCTCCTAAGAGCAGGATGGTCAGGGTAGCGCGATCGCAAGGGCAACAAACAGCCCAGCTGTCTCCATTAACTAGGGCAACGAAACTATTGTTCTTCGAGTTTTTGTTGGGCCGCCGCGATTCGCTCTATGACAGTTTCACGTCCAAGAACCTGCATGGACTCAAACAGCGGTGGACCCACTGCCCGACCGGTGATGGCCACACGAACTGGTGCTTGGGCCTTGCCCAACTTCATGCCGTATTCGTCCCCTATCGAGCGCAGGGTTTCGTGTAACACTTCACCAACCCACTCAGCTTTCGCTAGCGCGTTCTTCGCCGAGCTGAGAATTAGCGGCGCTTCCTGGGTACCCATGATCTTTGCCCATGCAACCTCGTCGAATTCGGGACTGGGTAGGAAAAAGAAATCGAGTTGTTGCGGAGCCTCCGATAAGACCTTGGTCCGTTCTTGCACAAGGGGTGCGACCTTCACTAGTTGGTCAGGGTCAACAGTTGAGCCCCATGGTTGACTGTCGAGCCACGGGGTCAACGCTTGAGCAAAGTCTCCGGCACTCATCGCCCGGATGTACTCGGCGTTAATTGCTTCAAGTTTCTTTAGGTCGAACATCGCCGAAGAGGGGTTGACGTCGGTTAGCTCAAACAAAGCAACTATTTCTTCGATCGGGCGCACCTCAATGTCGTCAGGTGGACCCCATCCAAGTAGCACCAAGTAGTTGATCATTGCTGGAGCCAGCACGCCCCGCTCGCGGTAACTCTCAAGTGCAACATCGTCACGACGTTTCGAAAGTTTTTTTCGTTGCTCGTTAACGATCAGCGGAAGATGGGCGAACTCGAGGACATCGGATGCCCCGAGAGCTCGTCGAAGCATTATGACTTTCGGAGTCACGTTGACCATGTCTTCGCCTCGCACCACATGGGTAATACCCAGATCAAAATCGTCTACCGCATTAGCTGTGAAGAAGGTCGCTGTGCCGTCTGCTCTTCTCACCACAAAGTCTTCGATGTGTCGATTTTCGAACGAGACGGTTCCTCTCACAAGGTCATCCCAAGAGGTAGTTCCGTCTGATGGGACGCGGAAGCGTACTGCTCCATCATCGACATACGCCAAGTCGTTCGAGAGCCATTGCTCAACCGCATCGTTGTAGAGATCAGTGCGTTCACTTTGCCGCACGGGATCGCCGTCAAATTCGATCTGGAGCCAATCTAAGGACCGGTAGATGTTGTCAATTAGTTCGGGCCTGCTCAGTTCAGCGTTGGTGTCTTCGATCCGTAAAATCAATTCACCTCCGGAGCGTCGCGCGACAAGCCAATTGAATAAGGCCGTGCGTGCAGAGCCCAAGTGAAGCGAACCAGTGGGAGCTGGAGCGAAACGAAGACGAGTTGTACTCACAAGCTTGAGGGTACGAGAGTATTTTGCTGCTTCAGACCTCTCGGCCGAAGATCTCTAATAACTCGGTTTGAGGATCAGCTTGGGGAGTGGTTTGTATAGGCGGGTCGAAAAGCTCGGGCATACGCGCCATCTGACCTCGTCTCGCCCTCACCCATCCAAGAGTTGCCGAAACAACCTCTTCATCAATCCGCTCGTCAACGCCCAAGCCGATTGCTAAATCCCAAGCATGGACCGCCAGATCGCTGCTGCGGATTTGTAAGAATTCGAAGGCGGGAATTTCCTGCTGTCCTAATTCAACCGGGGCGTCCAAATCCGCTCCAGAAAAAGCAGCTACCGCGTTTCGCCAAGATACTTCCCACGCCATTTCGGGGTCTTCAGCGATCACTTCTGCGTTAATCGACATCACTTCTTCGAATGGGGCGCCTTCGAGAATCAGCGATGCTCGCATGTTCTCGATGACACAGTGGGCCACGAGGTCGTAGACATCCCACTCGTCACACGGGGTTGAGGCCTCCCAATACTCAGGGAGAATTTGGCGAATCCGGTAGTCAACTTCAGCGGCGGCTATCTGGTGAATACGCAGCCATTCCTGGTGTGAAAGTTCGTCACTCAGCACTGTCCGGTGCCACACGACGGGTCTGATGGATCGATCCAAAGACCGGGCGGGCGGCCGTGTCGGGCGAGCAACCGCAATAGCGGCGGCGTTGACATGTCGAATTCAAGTGGCTGCAAGGACGGCCATACAGATACATCGGGTTCAACAGCGCAAATTCGGTCGACCAATAGATCATCCAAACCGGTTCCCGCTTTGATGGCCTGCTGAAGGTCGTAACCGAGCAGGGTGAGTTCCACTATGCGCCGCCACAATAACTGCCTGTGTTCGGGACTGAATCCGGATTGATGGTCAAGCCCTGAGGCAACTGTCAGGACCGTCCGTATCGATTCCACGACAATTTGGGTCGGTTCCGTCCCTAGCGCGACGGATTGGGGAATTGGCTGTCCGGTCAGTTCTGCGGCTGTCGCGAGGTTTCCGTTAGCGACTTGGCAAAGCAGATCTCCAACGGTTAATTCGCTCATCGGAGCAGCTAAAGCCATGGGGAGGTGTTCCCATGCTGGTAAACGCATCCGCGCTGCGAAGTCGGTGCATGCTCGCCGATGGAGGCGAAGTAGCTCTCGATCTGGCGTTGAGTCGTTCATGGCAGCTCCAGTAAGGCCTTCCAGTCAGATGCATGTTGATCTTGTACGGCTTCTGGGGACATCTGCAGTGTCTCGGACGAAACGATGGCAACCAAACGTCGAACATCTGAATAGTGGTGTGTTTCAGAGACTCCCTCAAACCATCGAGAACGTTCTTGCACTAACCGCGGATCAGCTTCATCGTCAAGGAACCCCCAGACTCGGTAAGCAATTTCGAGGTCGTGTATCACTGGTGCGCGGCCAAAAATGGAAGCTCGTTTGAGGGCAATCTGAACACAACCACTTTCAACATCTTCGAGATGTTCACCTTCAACAATTCGAAGCTGGTCTCGAAAAGCGCGCCGTAAACGCAAAGCAAACCCCTGGTCAGGGCCTTGGTGCCCCATGAAGCCGCCACTTGGTTGTTCACATGACAGGTCTCCAGGCCGACGATTCGTCCAGGAGGAAGGGACGACATCAGGTGAGCTATAGGCACTCGCATCATCAGTGGCTGATAGCGGTACATGTCTTGGAGCGCCCATGAAACTTCAGTCTAGAGAACCGGCTGGCCCTGCGCGGTGCCTGTACAGGGCATATATCAGAGCGTCGCGCAGCGCGAGCCACGAGGCTTCAATGATGTTTTCTGACACTCCTATGGTGGTCCACGTTGATTCCGAATCGCTGCTGTCCACAAGAACTCGTGTCACCGCTCCGGTTCCGCGATCGGTGTTAAGAACCCGAACCTTGTAATCCGTGAGATGCACGCCACCCAATTCGGGGTAAATATCGAGCACCGCGTTGCGAAAGGCGTTGTCAAGCGCATTCACAGGCCCATCGCCCTCTCCGACGGTAATCATGCGTTCTCCGTCAACAACTATCCGAAGAGTCGCCTCTGTGTCGAATCGACGGTCCTGGCCTCGTTCGACCAATACCCGAAAAGATTCCACGTCAAAATAATCGAATTCTTCGCCAGCAGCCCGCCGCATCATGAGTTCCAGGGAAGCATCAGCTACTTCAAAGTGGTAGCCCTCGTGTTCCAGTCGCTTCATTTCCTCTACCACTTCAACCATTTGTTGATTTTCGAGTTCTATGCCAAGTTGTTCAGCCTTTAATTCGACCGATGCTTTGCCAGATAAATCACCCAATAAGAACCGTGTGGCGTTACCTACAGCGGCGGGGTCCACATGTTCGTAACTGTCGGGGCGGCGAGCAATCGCGCTGGTATGTAGACCCGCCTTGTGTGCGAAGGCAGAAGTTCCAACGTAGGGCTGTTGATGCTGAGGTGGCATATTCATGAGTTCAGCAACATGGTGAGATACGGCCGTCAACCTTTCAATATGCGTCGAAGGCAGCGTCTCGATGCCCATCTTGAGCGTGAGATTCGGGACTAGAACCGTGTTGTCGCAGTTACCTGTTCTTTCGCCGTAGCCATTGATCGTTCCTTGAACATGAGTTGCGCCAGCAACAACACCAGCTACGGCATTCGCGACCGCGCATCCGGTGTCATTTTGGGTGTGCATTCCGATCTGAACACCGTCGAAATGTCGGACCACGTCAGTGACGATTTCCTCCACCTCGTGAGGTAAGGAGCCACCGTTGGTGTCACACAGAACCAGACAATCGGCACCCTGCACTGCGGCCGCTTCCAAAACTCTGAGAGAAAATTCAGGATTTCGTTTGTAGCCATCAAAGAAGTGTTCGGCGTCGAAGAAAACCCGAAGGCCTTCCCCCTTTAAGAACTCGACTGAGTCTCCGACCATGGCAACGCCCTCGTCCAACGGTTGGCGTAACGCTTCGGTGACGTGATAGTCCCAAGATTTCCCGACGATGCACACCGTGGAAGTTCCGGCTTCCAGCAACGACGACAAGGTTTGGTCTTCATCCACTCGACCCTTTGGTCGACGGGTCGATCCAAAAGCGACAAGTTGTGAGTGCTGTAGCTCGAGTTCCGTCGCTGCGCGTTGAAAAAATTCTTCGTCTTTGGGGTTAGACCCCGGCCAGCCGCCTTCGATCCAGTGCACTCCAAGATGGTCAAGTTGTCGCGCCACTTTGAGTTTGTCATCCGACGACACCGAAATGCCCTCGAATTGAACTCCATCTCGCAGAGTTGTATCGAAAATTTCAACCTTGGCAGGCCAAGATCCATCCCTAACGCCTTGACGGTCTACCGACGGGCTGCTGCCCTCTACGCTCATGAGGCCCCCTGAGAAACATTGGCCATCATCGCTGTCGCGATTTCTTCAGTTGTTCCACTGCTCGGAATGCCTTCGCAGGCACTTCGAACAAGTCCAGCAGTTTCGTGATCACCTAGGAACTCAAGCATCATTGCCCCGGACAACACTGCTGCTGTCGGGTTCGCAAGCCCCTGACCTGCTATATCGGGGGCTGAACCATGCACTGGCTCAAAGAGTGACGGGGAGGTCCGATCAGGGTTGAGATTTGCCGATGACGCGAGACCGATACCTCCAGCCACTGCGCCACCAAGGTCGGTCAAGATGTCTCCAAATAAGTTGTCTGTAACAACGACGTCGTATCGGGTGGGGTCCTCCACAAAGTAAATGCATGCTGCGTCTACATGGTTGTACGCAGTTTCAACGTCGGGATATTCAGCGGATACATCTTGAAAGGTACGCTCCCATAGGTCCCCTGAGAACGTTAAGACGTTTGTTTTGTGAACCAACGTGAGGTGTTTCCGGTCGCGAGTTCGAGCTAGTTCGAATCCATACCGAATGCAGCGCTCCGCTCCTTTTCGAGTATTAACCGACCCTTGGGTGGCGATTTCGTCAGCCGTACCTTTACGAAGAAATCCTCCCTCGCCTGCATAAGTACCTTCTGTGTTCTCTCTGATGACGACGAACTCATGA
>JASMKJ010000238.1 GCA_030749275.1 Acidimicrobiales bacterium | reverse complement strand
TGGCACCGGGTACTGCCCGTCTAGACATGCTGCACAGAACCCGGCCCCTGAAGCGCCAATCGCATCGATAAGGCGATCTAATTCCAGGTATGCAATGGAGTTGACACCCAGATATTCACGTATTTCCTCCATCGTTAGATTGGATGCCATTAGCTCTGCTTGGGTACCGGTGTCCATTCCGTAGAAACATGGCCAGCGATACGGGGGAGATGAAATTCGAAGGTGTACTTCGGCGGCCCCCCCGGCTCTGAGCATTTCAACTATTGCTCTGGTGGTTGTTCCACGGACAATTGAGTCATCAACTACCACGAGACGTTGATTTTCGATGTTGTGGCGTATCGGGTTGAGTTTCATCTTTACGCCCAGAGCTCTCATTTCTTGTGATGGGGCGATAAAGGTGCGTCCGATGTATCGGTTCTTCACCAATCCGTCCCGATACGGAATTCCACTTGCTCGCGCGAAGCCCTGAGCGGCTGGTATCCCCGACTCTGGAACAGGCATGACTAGATCGGCCGAAGCAGGAGCCTGATCCGCGAGTTGTTCTCCCATACGTTGACGCGCTGAATGTACGTTTCTGCCATAAAGGACCGTGTCCGGTCGGGAAAAATACACGAACTCAAAAATGCAAAGCTTCGGATCAGGGTGTTCAAACGGTTGCTGCGATCGCCAGCCGTTGCTGTCAATAACGATCATCTCACCTGGATCGACTTCGCGAACTAAGTGTGCCCCGA
Source organism: Acidimicrobiales bacterium (assembly GCA_030749275.1). Taxonomy (GTDB): domain Bacteria; phylum Actinomycetota; class Acidimicrobiia; order Acidimicrobiales; family Poriferisodalaceae; genus UBA6944. Next base: position 6,310 of record JASMKJ010000238.1, on the reverse strand, counting down.
CTGTGTCTAGTGCTGGGCTTTCCGATGCAAGAACCCACCCATTATCTAAACGTCCCAGGCAAAGCGGCCAGAATCCTTCAGGACCACGAACCCCAATCAGATGGTGACGGTCCATCGCCACGAAGGAAAATCCACCACGGAGCCTCGGCAAGACGCGCTCCAGCGCCCACGGAAGTTCCTCCCCAGCAGGTGCGTCTTCGCTCGCCAGTTCACGGGCAACTAATTCCGCTACAAGGTCACTGTCGCTGGTCACGGTGCCTTCAAGCATCCCGGCCCCATCAGCAAGTTCTGCCGTGTTTACGAGATTGCCGTTGTGGGCCAACGCGAATTCCAGATTCCCCACGTCTCTGTAGAACGGTTGCGACGCGCGCCAGGAACTGGAACCGGTCGTTGAATATCGCGTGTGTCCGATCGCAACATTTCCTTCTAGCGCAGCGAGAATTCGATCATCAAAAGCACTCGAAACCAGGCCCATGTCCTTGACCACTGTCACGTTTTGGCCGTCGCTTACTGCTATGCCGGCAGATTCTTGACCGCGATGTTGCAACGCATAAAGTCCAAGGTAGGTCTGATGCGCGACTGGACTGTCTGAGGCTAGGACACCAAAAACACCGCATGCTTCTCGAGGTTTGTTGACTTCTACTCCTAAGACTTCTGGTGTCATGCGCTAATGGTTCCCCGCCCTAGAGCTTCTGGAAGTTCGTTTCGACAGGCATGTTCTAGGTCATTCAAAGGAATAGTAATTTCAGACCCGAAGTTCAAAGATGAACCTCCGGTTCGGCCAATTTCTCTTACTGGCACTTCATGTTCCGAGGCATCCGTCATGAAAGCATCTAGAAGTTCGTCTTGGACGACCGCCAGGACGCGACCACCTGACTCGTTGAACATCGCAATGTGGTCACTGTGATAATTGATTTGGGCTCCGACGCCGCTGTCGATTGCCATTTCTGCGGCTGCGACAGCGAGCCCTCCTTCACCCACGTCGTGCACCGCCACGAGTCGCTGGTTCTGGACTGCGTCAGCAACGAACGTGGCTGTTCGGACAGCTTGTGCAAGATCAAAAGTCGGCAGTGTCCCGTCTTTACAACCGCCAACCTCCCAAGCCCATTGAGTTCCTGCCATAGAAACATTCGCCTCGGGAACTTGGCCTAGTAACAAAAGCGAGGCATCGGACGGTAGGCCAATCACTGGTGGCGGCACGGACAGCGAAGGGTGCATCCCAATCACTCCGACCACTGGCGTTGGGGCTATATCCACCGCATTGGTTTCGTTATACAGACTCACGTTGCCACCCACTACAGGGGCGTTGAAGGCTACGCATGCTTCGGTCATCCCATCTACGGCTTCGGACAGTTGCCACATGACTTCGGGGTGTTCCGGATTGCCGAAATTCAAGCAGTTGACAACGGCTAGGGGGTAGGCACCGACGCAAGCAATGTTCATGACCGCTTCGGCAACAATCATTGCTGTCCCCTGACGGGGGTCTACGTGGCACCACCGATGATTGCCGTCAGTGGATAGGGCGATTCCTCTTCCTGTTTCTTCACCTGTCCGCGGGTTTCGAAGACGGAGCAATGTCCCATCGTTGCCTGGGCCCACAACTGTGTTGAGGAACAGTTGGTGGTCATATTGGCTGTACACCCATGCCGGGTCACGTAACAAATTCAGTAAATCGTTGACACAGTCGGCCGAACCTTGCGATGCGTCCTTTGATCGGCGTTCGGTCAGGTTGCTGGGGGGTGCGAGCGGTCGGTCATACTCAGGGGCGTCGTCGTGCAGTGTTGATGCAGGCAGGCTTGCTAAGACTTCACCGTCGAAGCCGTTGAGAACCCTGAGTTGTCCGTTGCCGGTCACACGTCCGATGACGCTTGCTTCTATTTCCCATCGAGACGAAATTTCAATCACCCGGGTTAGGTCTTTGGGTTCAACGATGGCCAGCATGCGTTCTTGTGACTCTGAAGTCATTAACTCGACAGGTTCCATGTTTTCTTCTCGAGCGTGAATAGCTGTGACATCTACATCCATACCAGCGCCGCCGCGTGAAGCTGTTTCACTGGTTGCACAGGTGATTCCTGCTCCTCCTAGGTCTTGGATTCCGGTGACTAAACCTTCATCTAGGAGTTCAAGACATGCTTCTAACAGTCGTTTTTCTTCAAATGGATCACCGACTTGCACGCTGGGCCGCTTATCGGCATCTTCGGAACTTTCATCAAAACCTGCCGAAGCTAGGACACTCACTCCACCAATTCCGTCTCTTCCCGTTGAGGCACCCAACAGAACAGCAAGATTCCCGATGCCGCTGGCTTGTCCTAGAACAAGTCGTTCAGATGGCAATACCCCCATGGCCAGAACATTGACGAGCGGGTTACCTTTATATGTTTCGTCAAAGACGATCTCACCTCCGACGGTTGGGACACCAACACTGTTCCCGTAGCCGGAAACACCGCTGACAACACCTTCTGCTATCCATCGGCTCCGAGGATCGTCAAGCGGTCCGAACCGCAGTGGGTCCATAACCGCGATCGGACGGGCGCCCATTGTGAAGATGTCTCGGAGGATCCCTCCTACCCCTGTCGCAGCACCTTGATATGGCTCAATTGCTGAAGGATGGTTGTGGCTTTCGATGCGAATGGCGATCGCTATGTCGTCTCCTACATCGATGACCCCGGCATTTTCTCCCGGACCGACTAACACCCACGGAGCTTCAGTGGGAAGTCGTTTCAGGTGGATCTTGGATGACTTGTACGAGCAATGCTCTGACCACATCACCGAGTACATTGCCAACTCAAGATGATTTGGGTGTCGATCTAAAAGCTCATGGATACGTTGATATTCGTCATCGCTTAGTCCGAGTGCCCGATGGACTGATGCGTCTTCAGGGGCAGGACTCACGTTCTAAATCTAGTCGCACGTCTGCTTTCCTTATGGATGCCTCACGTCTGATTTTGTGACGCAGCTTCTTATGTAATGAGCAGCGACTTGATAAGAGTGGTTCCATCCGTCGAACCGAGAAGAGGCGAAGTTGCTCGCTCGGGATGGGGCATCATCCCAACTACATTGCCTTCTGTGTTGCAAATGCCAGCTATGTCAGCCATCGAACCGTTCGGGTTGTCGGTGTAGCGGAAAACGATTCTGTTTTCTTCTTCCAACTGGTTCAACACTTGCGGAGAGCACACGTAGTTACCTTCGAAGTGGTTTATGGGTATCAGTAAACGGTCCCCGGCTTGTGCCTGGCGACCAAGCACATTGGACGTTGACACGAATTCGATCTGTTGCATGGAGCACAGGAATTTCATCCCTGCGTTCTTCTGCAATGCGCCTGGGAGTAGTTCAGCTTCGGTTAGAACCTGAAATCCGTTACAGATGCCTAATACCGGACCTCCGGCTTTGGCGAAGGAATTTATCGACTCCATGATTGGTGAAAACTTGGCGATGGCCCCGCATCGGAGATAGTCCCCGTGAGCGAAACCTCCGGGTATCACGATTGCGTCAACATTCTTGAGGCTGGGTTCGCCGTGCCAAAGAACTTCGGCTTCTCCATCCAATGAACGAATCGCATCGACCGTGTCGAATTCGCAATTAGTTCCTGGAAATCGGACTACACCAACTCGACAGCTCATCCTTCCAGCACTTCCACCAGTGCGTCTTCTATGACCGGGTTAGAGAGGAAGCGGTTACACATGTCTTCGACCAAGGATTTGGCGTCAGCAGCGGAGTCGGCGTCGACCTGGAGGTGAATCACCTTGCCGACTCTGACGTTTCCTGCCGTAACGAACCCTAAGGCGGGTAGGGCTCTTTCAATTGTTGAACCTTCGGGGTTCGCTATCCCCTCTCGAGGCGACACTTCCACTTTGACTTCGAAACGCATTAGCGGGCACCGATCCACTGTGCGAAGGATTCTCCGGTGATTCGTTCATAAGCCGTTATGTAGCGGTCGCGAGTAGCTTGCACCGTTTCGGTCGACAAGGGTGGTGGCGGTGGGGATTTGTCCCAACCCGTGGCTTCGGTAGCGTCGCGGACCGGTTGTTTGTCGAGAGACACTGGCGTGGCTCCTGGGTCCCAGTTTTCGGCTGGCCAAAATCTTGATGAGTCGGGAGTGAGTATTTCGTCGGCGATCACCATTTCTCCGTCAACGAGACCGAGTTCAAATTTTGTATCGGCGATGATCACACCGTTGCGCGCAGCGTGTTCCGAGGCCCTGGTATAGGCCTCCACCGAGATTTGTCTGGCCTGCGTCGCTAATTGTGGCCCAACCATATCGACGGCTTCTTCGTAGCTGATATTGATGTCGTGGCCTTCAGTGGCTTTGGTTGAGGGCGTGAAGACGGGTTCAGGGAGTTGTTGGGCTTCCAACAAGCCAGTTGGTAGAGAGGAACCGTGCATAGTCCCTGATTCTTGGTACTCCTTCCAAGCCGAGCCGGTTATGTACCCGCGAACAATGCATTCCAGCGGCAACATGTCGGCTTTCCGGACTAGGAGGGCCCTGCCTTCCCACTCGGGACGTCTGGCGGCTTCAGGAAATTCGGCTGGGTCCGCCGACACTAAGTGCGTTCCGGCAGTCGACCCTAGGTAATTTGACCACCAAACAGTCATAGCTGTTAAAACTCGGCCCTTGTCCGGTATTGGTTCGTTGAATACGACATCGAAGGCTGAAATTCGATCTGTTGCCACCATAAGAAGGTGTTGGTCGTCAACGACGTACATCTCTCGAACTTTGCCGCTGTGCAATAACTGGAGTTCGTTCACGTCTCTTCTCTACTAGAGAATTGGGGAAGGGTGATAGGACCCTGCTTCCGGATGGGCAGAATTAATTTCAGCTGCGGCCTGAGCAAAAGCTTGGACTTGTGAGTCGGCTAGGCCGAAGAACGCTCCGTGATCTTTCAAAATTTCTTTGATCGCATCTCCTTTCAGGGGAAGGCTCGGATCGTCGACGATTCGGTTGACCAAGTCGTTGACGCCTGAAGTGCCTTCGCGAATTTCCAGCGCAGCGGCGACCGCGTGTTGCTTAATGAGTTCATGAGCCTCTTCTCGACCTGCCCCTGCTTTGACGGCAGCCATGAGGATTCGCGTGGTTGCGAGAAAGGGTAAATATTGCTCTAGTTCTCGTTCAATGACCGGGGTATATGCCCCGAATCCCTCTAGGACGGTGAGTCCTGTTTCAAGTGCGCCATCTAGAGCAAGAAATGCGTCTGGGAGAACGACTCGGCGGACTACCGAACAGCTGACATCGCCCTCGTTCCACTGGTCACCCGCTATTGAAGCCGCCATCGTGAGGTGGCCGCGCAAGATGGCCATAAAGCCACTGATCCGTTCGGCTGAGCGTGCGTTCATTTTGTGGGGCATTGCCGATGAGCCAACCTGGCCTTGGCTAAAGCCTTCTGTTGCAAGGTCTAAACCAGCCATGAGTCGCACTTGCAACGCGAGATTGCCTAAGGGACTGGCTGTTTGCACCAGGGCACTAATGACATCTAGGTCGAGGGATCGTGGATAAATTTGCCCGACGGCGTTGAGGGTCTGTTCAAATCCGAGTCGGTTGGCCACTCGTCGCTCGAGTTCTTCCACCTTCCCTGAATCGCCTTCATAAAGATCGAGTAGGTCTTGTTGAGTGCCAACGGGTCCTTTAAGGCCACGCAATGGATATCGACTGAGCAGCCCATCGATGCGTTCCAACGCTAGGAGGGCCTCTTGGCCTAGGTTGGCGAAGCGTTTCCCAAGCGTCGTCATCTGAGCTGGAACGTTGTGAGTCCGGCCTGCGATGGCGACTTCTTGATACCGAACAGCGAGTTCGGCGAGCCGGACAATGACAGTCGCGAGGCGTTGCTGGACGAGCTGCATCGATTGTTTGATCTGCAGTTGTTCTACATTTTCCGTCAGGTCGCGTGACGTCAGGCCTTTATGGATGTGTTCATATCCTGCGAGTTCTGCAAATTCTTCGATGCGAGCTTTGACGTCGTGCAGCGTGACGCGCTCGCGTCGTTCAATTGATTCCAGATCTACGTCGTTCATGACCGATCGGTAGGCATCGATGACACTGTCATCGACATCTAGTCCCAAGTCTTGTTGTCCTTCGAGAACCGCGACCCAAAGTTCGCGTTCTAGGACAATTTTGTTTTCAGCTGTCCATATTTGTGTCATGTCAGGGGACGCATAACGGTTGGCCAACACATTCAGAACTTGGGCTTTGTCCGATCTCACCTTGCACCTGCGTCTCTGAAAGTTTTTAGGCTCTTGGCAAGCTCAGGGTCTGTGATGGAGAACATTTCCACGACTAGAACTGCGGCGTTGGCGGAGCCGTTAACCGCCACCGTGG
>JASMKJ010000237.1 GCA_030749275.1 Acidimicrobiales bacterium | reverse complement strand
GGCCACACCGGAACCGCTATGGCTTTGGCCCCTCTCGCTCACGTCCTGTTCAGCAACGTCATGAATTACGATGCTGGCGACCCGCGGTGGCCCGATCGGGATCGATTCATTCTTTCCGCAGGCCATGCTTCAATGCTTCTCTATTCGATGCTGTATTTGACAGGCCACGGAATCGAGTTGGAGGACATCAAACAGTTCCGGCAACTTGGATCCCAGACTCCGGGACATCCTGAGGTTGGAGTAACGCAGGGCGTTGAGGTAACCACCGGCCCTCTAGGTCAAGGGATTGCCAACGCGGTCGGCATGGCGCTGGCCGAACGCCACCTACGAGCACGACTAGGTCCAGAAATTGTGAACCACAGAACTTGGGCGATCTGTGGCGATGGGGACTTAATGGAAGGCGTCAGTCACGAAGCTGCCAGCCTGGCCGGGCATCAGGGACTCGGGAACCTCGTTGTCGTTTATGACGACAACAGAATCACTATTGATGGAGCAACAGATCTTGCTGTTTCAGATGACGCTCAAAAGCGCTTTGAATCATACGGTTGGCACGTCAACAACCTCGGGGACTCTGCAGAGGACGTCACCCTGATCGAAGACGCTTTGCTTGATGCAACGAAGCAGAGTGAACAACCCTCACTAGTAATCATTCGCAGCCACATTGGCTTTCCAGCACCCACGGCTGTAGACACCCCTGGCGCCCACGGCGCGATTACCGATGACGCAGAGATCGCAGCGGCGAAGCAGGCAATGGGCTTCGATCCGGAGGCGACTTTCCAAGTAGCTGATGACGTTTTGTCCGCGTATCGGGATGCCGGCCGCCGGGGTACACCTCTACGTCTCGAGTGGGAGGGACGAGTCAACAACAGCTCTCTCGAAGAGAGTTGGATAGCAACCCTGCTAGACGGAGCGCCACTCGCAAGCTGGTCTGACGAACTGCCTGTTTACGACGCGGGGACATCCTTGGCGACTCGCAATGCGAACAATCAGGTTCTTGACGCTCTGGTCGATGTTGTTCCGTCCTTGGTATCTGGCTCTGCCGATCTGACTGGCAACACGGGCACCAACATCGCAGGTGAGGCGATGACTGCCAGTAATCCCGCTGGGCGGAAGCTCTATTACGGCGTTCGCGAACACGCTATGGGCAGCATTGCTAACGGCATGGCTTTACATGGTGGCGTCATACCAGTTGTCGGAACCTTCTTGGTATTTGCCGACTACATGCGTCCTTCGGTCCGTATGGCCGCGTTAAGTCGGGCCAAAACCGTTTTTGTTTGGAGCCATGACTCTGTCGGCGTTGGTGAAGATGGGCCTACCCATCAACCGATCGAACAGGTCGCTTCATTAAGAGCGATCCCAGACCTTGATGTAATCCGTCCAGCGGACGCAAATGAAGTGAGCCAAGCATGGGAGCTGGCGCTCAATAACGACGGGCCCACAGCCATTATCCTCACAAGGCAAAATGTTCCGGTCCTAGAAGGCACAGAACGACCCAACCAAGTAGGCCGGGGCGCTTACGTCCTGATCGATGCCCCTGAACCTAACGTTGTCCTAGCAGGGACTGGTTCGGAGGTGCAGTTGTGTGTCGAAGCCGCTGCAGCACTAGCTGCCGACGGTATCGCTTCTCGCGTTGTTTCTATGCCATCTTGGGAAGTCTTCGAACGACAAGACCGCGCTTATCAAGACGAGGTGTTACCGGCACAGATTCCCGTCATCGGCGTTGAGGCTGGCGTGTCACTTGGCTGGGATCGTTGGGCAGATAGGACAGTCACAATCGACCAGTTTGGAATGAGCGCCCCAGGTGACCAAGTCATGACCGAATTTGGTATTTCAGCGTCAGCTATTGAAGACACAGCCCGCGACTTGCTCCCCTCAGACAACGATCGGAGATGAAATGAGTGACCAACCTAAATCAGAAGGACGGCTGGCTGGGCTCTACCAGCAAGAACACCAGAGCCCTTGGCTCGACAACTTGCGTCGAGGATGGATTACTTCGGGCGAGTTAGACGAGTGGGTGGCGTCCGGAATTAGAGGGTTGACTTCCAACCCGGCGATATTTCAAAAAGCAATCGAAGGCAGCAGCGACTACGACCCTCAATTTAGCCAGCTAATAAAAGATGGAGTCGCTGTACGTCAGGCTTATTGGAATCTTGTTACAAGCGACATCGAAGGCGCATTAAAGGCATTGGCTCCGGTCTATGAGCAATCCAATGGACTCGACGGCTTCGTCTCAGTAGAGGTAGATCCCGGTCTCGCTCGAGATACAACAAGAACCACCACCGATGCTCGAGCACTGCACGAACTCATCAACGCTCCAAACCTCATGGTCAAGATTCCTGGCACCAAGGAGGGTCTCCCTTCGATCCGAACAATGATCGGGGAAGGTCGATCCATAAATGTCACCCTGATTTTTTCAGTGAATCGATACATCGAGGTCATGGAGTCCTATATAGCTGGCTTGGAAGACGCGGTTTCCTCCGGGCAAACAGATTTATCGAGTATTGCAAGTGTTGCCTCGTTCTTTATTTCGAGGACCGACACAGAGGTGGACCGACGATTGGAGGAGATCGGGACCGATAGCGCTCTCGCGTTACGCGGTAAAACTGCTGTCGCTCAAGCACAAGTCGCTTATCAACGGTTTTTGGAGACTTTT
>JASMKJ010000236.1 GCA_030749275.1 Acidimicrobiales bacterium | reverse complement strand
GAAGCATGGTGCGGGAGGATGTAAACCCGAGCGCGCCAGCCTCAATTCCCTCTCGGACGATTTGAACCATCGCGATCAAGTCATCTGCTGTTGGGTCTTCGTTTCGTGCACCCCGCTCCCCCATGACATATGCACGAACGGAACCATGCGGTACTTGCGTTGCGATGTCCATAACTCTCGGCATTTTTTCAAGGGCGTCCAAATATTCTGGGAACGTCTCCCAATCCCAATCGATGCCTTCGGCTAAGGCTGCACCTGGTATGTCTTCGACACCTTCCATGAGTTGAATCAGCCAGTCATGGCTATCCGGTTGAGCCGGAGCGAAGCCGACGCCACAGTTTCCAAACACAGTCGTCGTAACACCGTGGAAGGATGAAGGGCTCATTTCGGGATCCCAGGTCGCTTGCCCGTCGTAGTGGGTATGAACATCAACGAAGCCCGGTGTTACTAAATGATCAGAGGCATCTATTTCTACGTGGCCTTCGCCCACATCGCTTCCGATCACTGAAATCAAGCCAGCATCAATAGCGATGTCAACTTCTCGGATCTCGTCTCCTGTGCCGTCTGCTACCTTGCCGGATCTAATTACGATGTCGTGCATTGAGTTCCCCTATCACTCTTGTCCCCGATTCTATTCAATACGAGCCAACGGTTCTCGGGGATAGGTCCGGTAAGAGATCTAGGATTACGGCATGGCGGTGCTGGATACTTCTCTACTCGAAGCATTTCATCGAGATGGGTTCGTCGTTGTAGAAGATTTCTTTGACTCAAACGAACTTGAAAATTTTGGATCAATTGTTGACCGTGCTGTCGATACTCGCGTCGGTTCCGACTCAAGGTCACTAAACGAAAAATCTCTGTACGAACAAAGCTTTCAACAATGCATGAACCTCTGGGAAGACAACGCTGACCTAAGGGCATTGACTTTCAACCAGAAACTCGGAGAGACGGCGGGTGTGTTACTAGGTGCTGAGACGCTGCGTATCTGGCATGACCAAGCGCTCTACAAAGAAGCTGGCGGACGGGAAACAGACCCCCACCAGGATTGGCCGCTTTGGCCTATGGGTCCAGCGCGACAAATAACAGCGTGGATTCCTTTCGACGGATCAACTTTGGCCTCGGGAGCCATGGGTTATTCTCCCGGCTCTCATCGGCTGGGTTTAGCGAAGTTCTCCGACATCACTCGAGAAATTCGCGACGAGCCATACCGATATTTCGATCATTCCGAGATGGAAGATCTTGTTTGGGTGGAGGCACCTCGTGGTTCTGTTGTGTTCCACCATTCTCTAACTGTCCATCAAGCGCGAGCCAACACAACCGGCGAAACGCGCCGTGTTTACTGCGTCATCTATTTCGAAGATGGCTGCACCCGTTCGCGCTCCCACTGGCATCAGAGTCTCGACCGGCAAGGAATCGAAGATGGTCAACCGGTTCGGGGGCCTGTGACACCAATTGTGTGGCCGCGCCCATCGGGGGATTTGCCGGAGTCCCCGATTGACTTGGGGTCACCACCCAAAACTGGCTTCCGCACTTAGCTTGGAAGCACAATCATCTGCCCCTGACCGTCTCTCGGTCATCCCTTAGTGATCGTCGTTTTCCGCGAGTCCCGCGATTTGCAGTGCTTTCAGTTTTGCTGCGTCGAGGTCGTAGTGTCTTCGGGTGACAATTCGTTGAGCGTAGAGACCTCCTCCGGCTTGAATATTTGTCACGAATTTCCATCCACCGTAACTATCGGCGGTGAGATCTCGGATGGTGTGCATCAAACGTGCTCTGTACTCGCCATCGATATCGGGGCCTGTTGACATGTATTTCCGAGCAAGTTCTCCCACTTGTTCGTTCTCGAAATCTGCCGGACTGGGAGTGGTCAAGACCGCACCACCAGCAATGTCGTGCAGGTGCCGAACAATGTGGTTGTAGTTCGCTGCCGCGTGGAATTTACCGGCATTGGTGAATAGTTCGTTGGGGAAAGCAGCTCCTTCGGGACCGACACTGCAATTTTCGATTGCGGCCTCCAGCGTTGCTCGGATAAGGGTCGCGTGGATAATCATCTCGGAGATTTTTTCTTTGACATGGGCGATCCCGGCTGTGCCATTGGCTTCAGCTACCAATTGGGCGAGACCGACCAGTTGGTCTGCTTCCTCGACAAATGCTGAGAGACCTCCAAGTCGTTCCCACAAACCGAGAGAGTGGGCAAAGACCGCCGCGAATGCAGTTTCACCATCTAAGAAAACTCGTTCGTGAGGAACGAACACGTCATCGAAAATGACGAATCCCTCAGGGTAATGATGTGTGCCGGAGACAGGGAACGACCGTGTGTCGGCGTGACGGGGGGCGTAGGTGGTGTTAATGATTCGTACCCCTTCTGCGTTAACAGGAACAGCACAACCGATTGACCAGTCTTCTTCGCCAGCTTTCATTGCTTTGGTGGGGATAGTGAGCAGTTCGTGGCCGAATGATGCGCCGGTTATGTGTAGCTTTGCGCCCCGAATGACGACTCCGTCTCTTTGGCGATCGACAACTCTCACATAACTGTCAAGGTCGTCTTGTTTTGCTGGTGGCAGCGACCGGTCGCCTTTGGCGTCGGTAATACATTGAGTGATTCGCACATCGTTAACTTGGGCTTCTGCGATGAAGGCGTCCATGCGTTCGATGTAGTCAGGTTTCACGTCATTCATTCGCCCCGCTGCGGTTTTCAGTGTTTGGATGGATGTGTAGGTGACGTGTGCCATCATTCCTGCTTCATGCAGCAGGGGAATCATCTCTCGCAGGTCATCTGCTGATGAGGGGACTGTCATGAGTGGCGAGGTGGCATCGGGTGCCGGGTCATAGAACCGGTCATACCCTGCTGCGGTTGTCGCTACGGTCTGTCCAAGCAACGGATGCCCAGCGAGGTCGTCTATCTTTTCGCCCTCAAAGAAAGTCTGTCTTCCGTCTTGAAGCGAGTCTTTGTATTGGTCACCGGTCAACATGTGGGTTCTTTCCTCCGCGAAGCGTCAAGGCTGCTTCTTGGAACTAAAGATTATGATCTTCAGGTCATTGCCCGCACGTAGGTGCCGATGTCGAAGTAGTCACGCCAGTAATAGATCTTGCCGTCGCGCATTTCAAAAACCCCAGTGCAGGGGAGATCAACTGATTTGTCACCAGCTTTGGTGCGGTCGAGGCGTTCCGCGATGACTACATCCCCATCGGAAGCAATGTTCAACAGATCCCACTCAGTTTCGGTCCAAGGGGCTGTGAATTCAGCGATCATGGCACGTACGTTGTCGCGCCCTGTTACTGGCCCGGTTGGCATGTTGTGATAAGTGCCGTCCTCGGTGAAATAGGAAGCAAGTTCGTCAGCGTCGAGGCGAGACCATGCCGCCACAAACTCCTTGATAATTTCTTCATTTTGCATGTCGCTCACTTTTCGTCTCCAAAGTTGTTCATCTTGGGCTGTTACTGGTGGTTGCCCACCGTAACCCCGGTAGGTACTGCTCTGCTCAGCGACTGCTCTCACACAGGGATCCCAGGTGCTTCTCGGTGTCCGCCCGAATCGTTGTCGACACTGCTGAATTATGGGGGTCACTGCTCAAGCCGGTTCGCCCTAGGGGAGTTGGAGAAGCCACCGCGATGCAGCCGAGATATTTTCTGCGGAAAGTGAATGCCCGTGGGGATGCGTTTCCCATGTCACATCGGCGCCTTTAGCGCCAACTCGGTTGAAGAATTCCTGTACCTTGCCCATCGGTGAAAGGCTGTCCTTGATCCCGTGCGCCGCAAATATTCGGATGTTCTGTGTTACGTCGATGTCCCATTCCACTAATTCGTCGGGGTAAACCCGGCATCCGAAAACGATTAACGCCCGAACGTTCGTGCTCTTCACTTTTGACAATGCCGCCAGGGAGGCAAGGCCCGCTCCCTGTGAAAACCCAACCAAAACGGTGTCAGCAGCGTCGATTCCCTCAGTGGCCTGCGCGGCTTCGACGGCGTCACGAATAGCGACCCGAGCCAAGTTGAAGTCTTCCGGGTCAGGGTTCATTCGTGAGACTGAGCGATAAAACGCATACTTGCTCTCGGCGACTTTTACCGGCCCGTGGGGGGCACATACCCGGTAACGATGTTCGGTGTCGAGCATCGCACCGAGTTGGAGAGCTGCTGCCGGGTGTTCCGCGAACCCGTGAAGGACAAACATCAAGCCACTCCCGCGTTGATGTCCGTCATGCCAGAGCAACTCAAGTTTGTTTTCTGGCATCAGTCTCTCCGATCACATCGTCAGCCTGGAAGGCCACGAAGTTGGAACTTAAAGATCGATGACTGCAAACGTCGCAGTCGCCACAGCCAATAATTGGTGCCCGGGTTCCCCATGTGCCCGAGCCTCGACTGTAATAATCCTGCGACCTGCTTTGATCACCGACACATCAGCTTCGATTTTTCCCGAGCCGACACCTTTCAGGAATCGCGTTGAAACTTCGAGCGAAGCACAAACTTGACCTTCGTTCAGAACTGAGAACACCGCTTTCCCCATGGCGGTGTCGATCAACGTAAAGAGAACTCCTCCCCCAACGACACCGTTCGGGTTCAGGTGTCGTTCTTCCAAATCAAGTACCGCTACCACCTCGCCGGGCGATTTCACGTCGAGGTCGAATCCTAGATATGTCCGTAACGGGAACTCTCCATAATCGGGATCCGACGGGTCAGGTGCTTCGGTGGTCACTAAGCCTCCAGGTTTGATTGACTTTGGGCCATTTCTTCGAACACTAACCAAGAAACGGCTTTGATGCTTCCGGCGTTCGACCCGTGGGCGCGGTCGAAAAATTCGGGGCGGGAGCTCACCGCGAACCTATGATCGGACTTCCATGACTCTAGGAATCTCACATGTACCTTGAACTTTCAGCAGACGAACTTCTCACAACAACGCGCGCTGTTCGCAAGCGTCTCGATCTCAACCGTCCGGTCGACAGATCCCTACTCCTCGAATGCACAGATATCGCTTTTCAATCTCCGACAGGGTCAAACGCGCAGGGTTGGCATTTCCTGTTCGTCGAAGACTCTGAGAAGAAACGTCAATTGGCGACTCTGTATGGGCAAGGATTTGATCCTTATGTCAATGGTCCTCCTCGGGAGTACGCACCAGGAGACATCCGAGCGGAGCGGGCTGAATTTGTAAGAGGTTCTGCGATGCATTTGCGGGAAATCTTTCACGAAGTTCCCGTTCTACTTGTCCCTTTGATGTTGGGTCGGCCTGAAGGTGCTGATGCTTTTGGTCAGGCATCCATGTGGGGTTCAATCATTCCGGCAGTTTGGAGTTTCATGCTCGCCGCGCGCGAACGTGGACTTGGTAGCGCGTGGACCACTCTTCATTTGCCTTTCGAAAAAGAAGCCGCTGAAGTGTTAGGGGTTGACTACGCCGAGTGGACGCAAGTCGGTTTGTTCCCAGTCGCTCACACGATTGGGACTGACTTCAAGAAAGCTCCGCGTCTCGACACAGCGAACCTTGTGAGTTTCGACACGTTTGGAACCCATTAACATCTTGCTCCAACGCAAGTCGCAAGTTGCCTGGAACTGAAGAGGCGGTACCCCGACGATGGATCTTGAATTGTTGACCGGAACTATCAACCGTGATGGTGACGACATTTATTGGGAGTTGGTTCGCGATGCCGACACGGGAGTAACCGACAGCCGACCGGTTGTTGTTCTGTCTCACGGCGCCGGCGGTTCACACGCTGTCTGGTATCAGCAGGTCCCAGAAATCGGAGAAAAATATCGTGTTGTGACTTGGGACAGTCAGGGTTTCGGTAATTCAACCAACAACAAGCCTTTGGACGCGAGCAACGCTGCCAACGACCTGGCGGGCGTGTTGGATCATCTTGACATCGGGCGCGCTCATCTTGTTGGACAGTCGATGGGCGGATGGTATATCTCGGCATTTCTGCGACAACACGAAGAGCGGGTTTGTTCACTCACCTACGCCAACACTGTGGGAGCTCTGTGGACTGATGATCTTCGCAAGGCTCGCGAAGAATTCGGGGACGCTGGCGGGCTAAGGGGTACCCGGGACCTCCCATTGGTTGGGGGTCATGTCGCACTTTGGCCCGGGACTGCAGCCCAGGATCTAGCTCAAGCATTTTTGTACCAGGCGTTAGGGTCATTTCATTCACCCCCTCTTGAACAACTAGGGGAGGTCCTAGCTTTTGAGATCAACCATTCCGATTTCGATGATCTTGGCATCCCGGTTCTTTTCATCACAGGTGAACACGACCAAATTTTTCCAGCGAGAATGATCCGTGATTCGGCTAATCGCGTCCGTGGAGCTCAGTTTGTAGAGATCCTTGACGCTGGCCACAGCCCTTACTTCGAACAACCTGCTGCTTGGAACGCGGCCCTGCTCGAATTTCTTTCCGACATCGATAAAGACCGGTCTACCTGACATCCCGTCGCTTCGTGATTTGAACCAGCTCAAATCACTCGCAGGGCTTATTAAGACCGGACGGTGGTGGTCAATTGGTGGGCCAAGAGGCGGGAGTACAGCCCCCCTTCTTCGAGAAGTGAATCGTGGTCACCGATTTGAACAATCTTCCCCGCGTCCATGACAACAATCTGTGTCGCGTTTCGCACGGTTGATAGCCGGTGAGCAATGATCAAGGTGGTGCGGCCGCGCATAAGTTTTTGCAGTGAGTCATGAACGGCGGCTTCGTTGACTGCGTCAAGATGTGATGTTGCCTCATCTAAGATCAGCACGGGGGCGTCCTTTAAGAACGCTCGGGCTATCGCTACCCGCTGACGTTGCCCCCCAGATAGACGCACCCCGCGTTCACCCACCCTGGTCTGTAACCCATCCGGAAGATTTTCAACGAATTCAGTCAGGGATGCTTGTTCTATCGCAGCCCTTATTTCAGCTTCGGTGGCGTCGGGCCGGGCCATGAGAATATTGTGGGCCAGGGTGTCATTAAAGAGATACGTCTCCTGGCTGACCATCGCTACATGAGCTCTCAGGTCGTCAAGGTCAAGATCATCCAAGCGTTGTTCAAACAGATAGATCTGGCCAGCGCTTGCATCCCAAAATCGCAATATGAGTTGTGCTGCGGTGGTCTTACCGGCTCCCGAAGGGCCCACTATCGCGACTGTGGAGCCAGTTTTCACTTCAAATGAAACCCCTGCCAAGGCTTGAATTTCTGTTCCGGGGTAAGTGAATTGAACTTCGTCAAAGCTAATCGCGTTGTCTGCCTCACCTGCATTGATGGGGACCGGCGCAGGCGCTGACTGGACAGTTACGGGTTCGTTGTGAACTTGATACAGCCTTCGTGCCGCACCAAGGGTGTCTGCCAATTGGCGTCCGACATGCACGATTTCTGAAACCGGTAAAAAGCACGCTAGGGCGAGAAGAGTGAGCAGAGGGAGGGTTGTTGGACTTAAGTCACCAGCGGACACCAATCTCGCACCAGTTGCCACAACCGCGAGACCCCCTAAACCCGTGGCCACCTCCAACAACGCGGTTTGGCGGGAAAGATCGTTATAGAAAGGAAGCCGCGCATCAATATGACGTTGAACTCGTTTCAGAAACGATTTCGATCTAGTGGTCGTTTGTTGAAACGCCAGCACTTCCCCCAGCCCTTGCACCGTGTCAACGACGAAAGCGTTCAAGTCACCCAAAGCTTCGCGGTCTTCTGAACCAAGCATGTCTAGACGCTTACGCAATAGGAATGGACTAATGACAACCACCGCTAGGAAGGGGACGAGGGCAACGGCCATTTGCCAGCCCAATACACCGAGGGTGACTAACACCGTGGAGGGCACCAGTAGCGCAACAAAGGCAGGCGCCACCGTATGCGCAAAGAAATACTCCACCATTTCGACATCGTGAGTGGCCATCGCAACCATGTCCCCGGTACGTCTTCGAACCAGATAGGCCGGTGCCAGTTGATCGAGTTTCGAATAGAGCGCCACCCGCATTTCGGCAAGCATCCGAAAAGCCATGTCGTGAGCGACCCAGGACTCTAACCAATGCAGGATTCCTGCTAGCGGAGCAATGATGACCAGGGCTGTGAGCAACCCGCTGAAAGATTCACCGCGTTTGACAGCTGCGACAATTAGGGCGCTGAGTACTCCTACGCCTATGAGCGCGGCTACCCGTGTGACACCGAACACAAATGTCGCTATCAATTTCGTCCGCCATGGCCGTATTTCTGAGAACAACCACTTGACTGCCCCAAACCAGCCAAGGCCCGTCGCAGACACAATTTCGTTGTCTGTGGGTTCCGTTGTCTCGTTGTAAGCCTCGACGTTCTCTTTGACCGATTGTGTCTCAGTTGACGTCGGAGGGGTGACATGTTCATCGGAGAGCTGAGCGGCCATGAGAGCGAAATAGTGCCCTTGACGTTCCATTAGCTGGTCGTGGGTTCCGGATTCGACAACGTTGCCTGTTTCAAGGACCAGAATTCGGTCGGCGCCGATGACACTAGAAAGGCGGTGGGCAAAGATGAGGGTTGTTCGGCCGACCATCAGTCGGTCCAATGCTTCTTGGATAACTGCTTCGTTTTCTGCGTCGACTGAAGACAACGCTTCGTCCAGTACAAGGATTGGAGCGTCTTTCAGCAACGCCCGCGCTATCGCAATTCGTTGTCGTTGTCCTCCGGAGAGACGGATGCCGCGCTCTCCAATGACAGTGTCATACCCGTTGGGCAACTTGGTGATGAATTCGTGAGCGTTGGCGTCTTTTGCCACTTGGCGAACGGCACCCATGTCAGCGTCGGGAGCGCCAAATCGAATGTTTTCTAGGACTGTGCCATGAAACAAAAAGGTGTCTTGTGAAACGACAGCAATCGTTCCGTAACGGTCCTCTCCGGAAAGGTCACGAAGATCATGTCCACCAAGAGTCACGTGGCCGGTCGTCGGATCGTAGAAACGCAGTAGGAGTTTCGCAATAGTGCTTTTCCCTGAGCCACTTGGCCCAACCACGCCCACTCGTTCTCCGGGATCAACACTGATGTTGAGATTGTTCAGAGTGGCTTCTGCGGTCGAGGGGTAGCAAAAGGTCACCTCATCGAACGCAATTCGGGGTTCAAGCGGCCGTTGGACAACCGGGGATTCGTCTGGTTCGCGTACACGGGGTTGGGTATCAAAAACTTTGAATATTCCCTGCGCTGCTGACAGCCCCATCATTCCGTTGTGGAGCAATGCCCGAAGATCGCGTTGCGGGCGAAACACTTCGATCCCTGCCATTAGAACGATAAGAAGTGTTGTCATTTCCATATCACCGGCTTGCACTCGGTAAGCGCCAAGTGCCAACGCAGCTGCAGCTCCGAGAGCTAGCCCAGTATCAGTAATTCCTCGCGTTAAGGAGTTTGTGGCGAGGACCCACATTGTGCTCTTGAACACTTCGTGCGCTCGCTGAGCGAGTGTTCGTCCTCGAGCTTCGCTTTGGCCGAATGCTTTTAGCGTGCCTAACCCTTGAAGCGAATCCAAGAAGTCGGCGGCGAAGCGACTGTAGGCCTCTTGTCGTTCCAAGCTTCGGGCCGCGTCCCAGCGATGAAAGACTGCAGGAGCCAAAAGGGTCACTAGAGCAAACCCAGTTAAGACACCTGCGACGGGGAGGTCTAAGGGGGACAACAGTCCAAAGATCACTAAGGGGGTGACAACGGCGACAATGAGTT
The DNA here is from genome assembly GCA_030749275.1 of Acidimicrobiales bacterium. Lineage (GTDB taxonomy): Bacteria > Actinomycetota > Acidimicrobiia > Acidimicrobiales > Poriferisodalaceae > UBA6944. Next base: position 7,702 of record JASMKJ010000236.1, on the reverse strand, counting down.
GGGGCAGGTATTCACCGAACCAAACTTCTAGCTGCTCAACTCCTTCGACTAATGACAACAAAACTTCACCGGTCCGCACATCGCCAAAATGTGCCGGTCCTAAGTGAAGAACATGTTCATGTAGTTGGGCGCGGAGCTTGAGTTGGACCTTGGCTGCTGTGTGATGCGCCAGCATCTTGCGCCAATGCTCCAGTCCACCACGAGCAACCATTACAACTGCTACTGCCAAGATCGGAACTACAAGTTGTCCTGCTGGTTCTCCCCGAAAGACTTTGGCTAACAGCCATCCCAACAATCCCAGGCGTGCGATGCCGCTCACAGAGGCCAAAACACCGATACCCACAGCTTGGGCAATGGCGAGACGTGCTCCTTTGGTTAACGCCCAAAGTCTCATATCAAAAAACACGCGGGGGATACTCCTTTAACACGTAGTTCCTTTGGGGAGCCAAAACAGAAATCTAGCTTCTCTCTTGAAGTTAGCCAAGGCGACCCAATCACCTTGTCTAGGGCTGTTATGGCTGGGATTTAAGTCGAGTTTGGGCTGTCGCCATTGGTCAAATGATCCGGTGAGCAGCGAGATGACAGACTGAGACCATGAGTGAATTACTAGACCGACACCATCGTGTCATGGGCGACCACGCGCCCTTGTTCTATGAGGAACCGTTGACTTTGCGAAACGGCGACGGTGTCTGGTTGGAGAACGAGAACGGTGATCGATACCTAGATCTGTACAACAACGTTCCTTGTGTTGGGCATTCCAATCCTCGAGTCGTCGCGAACTTGGCGGAGCAGGCTGGAACGTTGAATGTTCACAGTCGCTATTTGCACGAAGGAGTCGTCGATTATGTCGAGCGCTTAGTTGATTTGCATCATCCTGGGATTGAGTCAGCAATTTTGGGCTGTAGCGGCACCGAGGCCACTGAAATGGCGCTCACTCTCGCTCGAACTGTGACCGAAAAGCGCGGGATCATATGTACTGATGCGACCTACCACGGCAATTCTTCCTTGGTGGGGCGCCTATCGGGGTTGCCCGTTGGTAGCGAACGCGATGGAGTCAGATCCATTTCGACTCCCCAATTGTTTCGTCCTATGGCTGAGGGACTGTCAGAGTCAGAACTCTTACAAAAGCATTTAGATCAGTTGGCAGCCACAATTGACTCTTTTGCTAACAGCGGTGGGTTCGCAGGCATGATGCTGTGTTCCATCCTTGCCAATGAAGGGCTGCCGAACCCTCCGCCAGGGTGGTTTAGCGAAGCAACCTCCATGGTGTCCGACGCTGGAGGGTTGATAATCGCTGATGAGGTTCAGGCGGGTTTCGCTCGCAGTGGCTCATGGTGGGGTTACGAAGTGAACGATTTCACACCGGATGTGGTGTGTATGGGAAAGCCGATGGGCAATGGCTTTCCTGTCTCAGCAATGGCGGCAAGCCATGAGATGGTCACACGGTTTAGGAAGCGACATCGTTATTTCAATACGTTTGCTTCTTCACCTCTTCAGGCGGCAGCTGGTACCGCGGTGATCGACGAGATCACCGATAGAGATTTGGTGCGCCAAGTGGCAAGAGTTGGTGCACGCCTAAAGTCATCTCTCACCAAACTTCAAAAACAGCACCCTCAAATGGGTGACGTGCGGGGTTCGGGTTTGTTTATCGGAATCGATTGGGTGGCCCCTGGCACCAGTATCCCCGATGTCGGCGGGGCACAAAGAATGGTGGAAAATTTGAAGTCTCGGTTTGTTCTTCTGGGTAAAGCTGGGCAACACGGCAACGTCTTGAAAATCCGACCTCCTTTGGTGTTCGAAGATGCCCATGCAAACGTTTTCCTTGAGGCTTTCGAGGATTCTCTCGCTGATGCCTAACGAGGGCGAGTTCCTAGAAGCAGCGCGAGCAGCGTGCGTGTTCTGGGGCCTCGATCCAATAGATGTCGACGTGTTATCCCACACCGAGAACGTGGTGTGTCGCGTAAAACTGAGTAGCAGTCAGGTGGTGATGCGGCTACATCGCCCTGGCTATAACGACTTACAAGAGTTGAACTCTGAGGTGCAGTGGGTCCAGTCATTGGCCGCCTCAGGGATACCAGTTCCCATTGCTCTTCAAACACGAACTGGCGATTACTACTGTTCGGTGGATATTGGCCAGGGTGAGAGCAAGGAACGCCGAATTGTCGGGGTGATCGAATGGGTCAATGGTGCGCCTCTGGGCACGCCTTTGGTAAACGCTTCGCAAGACATTGTCCCGCACTACGAAACAATCGGCTCGCTTGCCGCCGAGATCCGATGCCACGCGAATCTTTGGAAACCGCCGGAAGATTTTAGACGACGACGATGGGATCTCGATGGGCTGTTGGGCGAGGAACCGCTGTGGGGACGCTTCTGGGAAGCTCCACTGTTGACAAATGATCAAAGGGTCGTCTTCAGGGAAGCCCGGAAAATGCTGCGAGGCAGATTGGGTGAACTTTCGACCGGGCCTGATCGGTTTGGCCTCATCCACTCGGATCTCCATCTGGGGAACATCATGCGCAATGGTGACAAATTGACCATCATTGATTTTGATGACGCTGGCTACGGGTGGTTCGCTCATGAAATCGCGGTAGCACTTCACCCAAGTGTCGGAGAACCGTGGTTCGATTTGGCACGTAAAGCGTTTCTTGATGGTTACTCATCTATCTATGAAATGGACACTGAAGAAGTGCGTTCAGTTGACTTTTTCCTTGCAGTGCGCAGCTTGATGATTGTCGGTTGGCTCAACGCTCGTCCAGAGTTACCGGTGTATAAGTACTTTCCGCTTGTCATCCAGGACGCTGAGCGCGCGGCGCACAACTTGCTTTCAAAGCCATGATCTCGGTGCGGTCGTTAGGAAGCGCTTTCGCTACTGTCCTACTCATGGCGTGCACCGGGGTAGACAGCCTTAACCCGGTTTCCAATTCGGACGACGTTGCCAGCGTCGCTACTGCTGCCGACCAAGAGGGCGCCCCGACATCCCCCCCATCCACATCGGTCGCGGATACGTCGATTCACACCTCATCCACTGTCGCTGCGGCCCACACCAACGAGGCAACTGTTAATACCAACCCAACGTCAAACGAAGCTCCAGTAACTCCAAAAGGTTTTGCTCAGGTGTCACAAGCGGTTGAGGATTTTGTTGACCGCAATGGGCTGAATGGGGCTGGATTGATTGTTGTTGATCGAGATCGGGGGGTGCTCTATCACAACCACTGGGGAGAGTTTTCAGTTGATCGAGTTTCCTTCATTGCGTCAACTAGCAAAATCATCAGCGCAGGGGTTCTGGTCCATCTTCACGGTCGAGAGATACTCGATCTTGACGCGCCAATTGGTGATGTCATCAATTACGCGGGCAGTCTGAGCGATATCACATCAGCTCAATTGCTATCCGGAAGTTCGGGGATTCCAGGGCTTCAACCTGACGATCTTCTTTACATTTGTATGTTCTTACCTGGTAGTTCGCTGCAAGAGTGTGCGGCCGAGGGTCTGTCTGTCGCAGCGTCGGACCCGAGAACTGTCCCTCCGGACACTGAGTTTCGCTACGGCGGCATTCAGCTACAAATCGCCGCCGCGGTAGCGGAAATAGCTTCAGGTAAAAAATGGGCCGATTTAGTCGACGAAATTTACGTCCGGCAATGTGGCACTAGCTCACTTGGCTATACGAACCCGTGGGTTCCTCTGCAAGCAACCGGTGGGGGCTACCCCGACTGGGACGGCGACGTGTCACTACTGCCGCCAACCGATAATCCTCATATCGGGGGCGGTGCTTACATAACCACTGGCGATTACGGGAAGCTTCTGTCTATGCATCTGAATGATGGTAAATGCAACGGCCAAACGGTGTTGACGCCAAGTGGTGTGGACTTAATGCAACAGAACCGATCCGGTGAGATGTACGGTTCGCCGGTCGGTTACGGCATGGGGTGGTGGACTCAGAGCCGACGAAGCCCGTATGGGGGATCAACTGGAGAAGACTCCGGCAATGCCGGGCAGCAAACTTTGCGTCTAACAGATCCAGGTTTGTATGGTTCCACGGTTTGGCTTCAACCCACCGAGGGGTTCGGCGCTTATCTCGTCGTGGAAAGCACTACGGCTGTGGGTCAACGTCTAGCGCGACAGCTTTACCCATTGGTTGAGTCCGCGGTGCGGGGCAACCGATAAAACCATCCGCAACTATTGGGTGCTGAATCCGGCTCGGAGTAGCCCTTCCTTTTCGGCTGCCTCAACCGCTAACCCTGGTTCGCTCAGACGTGTGAGCGTGACGCCGGCGATAGTTGCTGTGCATTGGAAGTCATGTGGATAGGGCCCTACCGGTGACCCGGTATCGGTTCCGACGTCGAAGGTTTCGCCGCTCATCGAAAAACTTATTGGGACAGTTCGGTCAAGACGCTCATGTGCCACGGCTCTCTGATCGATCACCAGAACGAGTTCGCCGCCTTTACCAAACCCCCCGTCGTAATCAAAGACGGCTTCGATCTGGTGGACGCCCGGTTCGACAGTGTCTCCGGTCAAGGTGGTGATTTCTTGGCCATAGCAGTTGTAGGTGAAGTTTGGGGTTCCGTCGTTGAGCCACATTGACCATCCGGACATGTTGCCTCCCTGGCATGCGATGACCCCACTGTCATTTTCTGTGATCTCTGTTTCAGCAGTGATTTTCCATGAGCAATTCTTGAGGCGAACTACCACACTTTCGGGCATTCGGACGTGGGCGGTGGTGTATGTCATTGTTCGTAAACCGCCGAGTGCATGTGGTACCCCAAGTTCTCCGCCTCTGCGGGAACCAGCGTCTCGGAGCGGATAGACCCCGAATCTTTTAGCTTCGGAATCAAACAGGTCTAATAACTCTTCCAGCAGTTCGGGGTGCTCGTCAGCCAAGTCGACCGATTGTGAAAAGTCATTGTTGATGTCGTACAGCTCCCAGCGTTCCTGCGGACCGTCGAATTCGAAGGCTTGCATCCGTATCCATGGGACTCTGCCGTGGAAACAAGATGCGATCCACCCTTCGTTGTAAATCGCTCGGTTGCCGAGAATTTCAAAATATTGGGTCGTGCGTTGGCTAGGTCCATTTTCAGCATATGAATAGCCCATCGAAATGCCGTGGAAGGGCATCTGAGTGATGCCGTTGACGCTTTCAGGGATCGTGATCCCTGCAGCTTCGAGGATCGTGGGTGCGATGTCTACGACGTGGTGGAACTGTGATCGCAAGCCACCGTTTTCAGTTATTTTGTCTGGCCATTCAATGGCCAGCCCGTTTCGTGTTCCTCCAAAGTGAGAGGCAACTTGTTTCATCCACTGGAATGGTGAGTCGAGAGCCCATGCCCAGCCGACGTTGAAGTGGTTCTCGCATTTTGCGGTCCCGAAGTCCTCAATGTGTTCGAGAAGCCATTCCGGGTCTTCATGTATTCCATTCTGAAATGATGGAGCGCTCCATGCTCCGTGGACGGTGCCCTCGGCAGATGCTCCATTGTCGCCTGACAGGTATATGACAAGGGTGTCGCGTTCTTGTTGTCGGGCTGCCTCGATGACGCGGTGGATGTGATGATCCGTGTGGGCGAGGAAGCCCGCGAAACATTCCATTAGTCGGGTAGCGACGGGTCGATAGCGTTCCGGATAGTCGCTCCATGCGGGGATTTCGTCCGGTCGTGTTGTCAGCGTGGTGTCTTCTGGGATGACCCCGAGTCGGAGTTGTTCGCCATAGATCTGTTCCCTTAGGTGATCCCATCCTGCGTCAAATTTGCCTTGATACTTTTGGATCCAGTCGGTGGGAGCGTGGTGTGGAGCGTGCACTGCCGGAGTTGAGAAATAACAAAACCACGGACGGTTGGGTGCCGACACTCGATGTCGTTCCATCCATTTGATTGCTTGGTCAGCCAGGTCTTCGGTTAGGTGATATTCGGGCCGGTCGATATGTGGTGAGATTGGTGTGGTCTGGTCATACACCGCTGGTTCCCAATGGGAAGCTTCAGCACCGATGATTCCGTAGAAGTGGTCAAAGCCCATGCCGGTGGGCCAACGATCAAACGGGCCTGCCGGGCCTTGCTCCCATGACGGTGTTAGATGCCATTTGCCAAAACATGCAGTTCCGTAGCCAGACATTTGGAGTATTTGAGCCACGGTGGCAGCCTCTGCGGGGATTCGAGAGTCATACCCAGGGAAAGAGTTGGCAATCTCAGTGATCCCCCCCATATGGACACTGTGGTGCTGTCTTCCTGTAAGCAGCGCCGCTCGCGTCGGAGAGCACAGTGCGGTGGTGTGGAACTGGTTGTACAGAAGACCGTTGTCGGCCACGCTCTGAAAGCCCTGGGCTTCAACTGGGCCACCGAACGTAGAGAAGGACCCGAAACCGACGTCGTCCAGCATGACAAGCAACACGTTGGGTGCCTTATCGGGAGTGGCGGGGGCTTCGAGACGACGTGCATCGGCGTCGCTGATTAATCGCTCAACCCGCCCCGTAAATGGTTCGGTGGGTTTCGGCAATTTTTCTGTCATCGGAACCCTGGGTGATCAATAGCCTTTAATGCTTTTGTTGCAGCACCTATGTCACCGTCTAACAACATGCCACCCGACGTTATGGCTGACTGCAGGTCCATTGATCCGGTAAGGATCTGATCCCAAATGGCTCTGGCACCGGAAAGGACGGCGTCGCCGTCTTCACCGTCGGTTGGGCACGCCACGTGATTTCGAAAATGGATACCTGTCCGTTCACCATCAAGTTCAACTGTTAGACGGAGATCGATTCCCGTGAGGGCCGCGGGGTCAATCAAGACTCTCAGTATCGACACTGCCGTTCCAATAGACCATCGTTCAACCTGACGTCGATTGAATCGATGTGTGTTCAGTCTCGCCCCGTCAATGTGGCCTTCTAGGTCGAGTGTCCGGGTTAAACACCAATTGCGAAGATTGGACGAAGTGGTGCGTTGGGCGACAACACGAAGAGCATCAGCAAGCAATTGGCGATCAAGTTGGGTTGCCTGTGGCCGATTCACGAGGCGCCCAGCGAGGGAGATCGCCCATCGAAGATCATTTTCGGAGCCTTCTAACGCACCCACACAAAGCTCTCTGACTTGTTCGGCGCCTCCCATGGCAGAAACCATCCGTTCGGCTTCTTCGGCAGTGTCAAGTGGCAACACTCCGATTGGGTCTCCGTCGAAAAAACCGAAAAGTCCTGATCGGATTTGTCGCACATGATGTTCCGCCAAGCCATAGTGCTGTTTCGTCAACCAATCCTCGTCGTATACCGGCGGAAGTTGAATGCGGTGCGCTAACTCAGGACCGGTCGCTCCCTTATTGGTCCATCGAACTGTTTGATCCCACAAAAACTGGATCGAATCCCTATAAGCCGTAACTCTCCGATGTATGTCTTGTGCCCCTTCCATGGGAGGGCCGTGAGTTGCGATCAAATAATCGGCGTGAAGAGATCGAAGATGGTCGATTCCCTCAATTAGCAGGCGGGGGTCTCGGTACTCTTCTCCCCGGATAGCGAAGACATTAAAAAGGGCTGGCCAGACCAGATTGTGGACAGCGACTTTAAGTTTGGGAAACCACAGCGTTACAGAGTCATCTGCGTCAGACGGCGCGTGTTTCACTTTCATTTCTAGGCCTGCCACCATCACAGAGTCATCACCAGCGAAAAGGTGATCCGCCGGGACGTGACCAGCTGTTGACGGTGCATGATGTGCCATCCGGTAAGCAAGCCCAAGTC
>JASMKJ010000235.1 GCA_030749275.1 Acidimicrobiales bacterium | reverse complement strand
AAGTTCTTCTTCAGTTTCAATCATTGATTGAATGAGCATTTCACCTTCACGCCAGTCACTGAACTCATCTTGGAGTATAAAATCTAAAATTCTGACTGTGGGCATGTCAGTGATTTCCGATGTTGCGTTGCGGTGGTACGTGTAGGCCGCAATCTTGTGGGGAATGAGAACCCGGTATACCCCGACGAGCTTCTCAATTGTCATCGTTGCATCTTCCGGTTCGGTCATCGCATCGAAAAACGCAACCAACTGGTCGTTGGGCGGCAAAGTGAGTCGGTCACTCTTCATTTCCCTTAACTCAGGAAGGCGTTTGTCGAACAGGTCAGCGTGCCACGCATGGTGGTAACAGTGGGTTCCGAGTCGCAGCTTCACATCGAGTTCTGGCACCGTCGCCACCCAACCGCCTAGAGCTTCGAACAGCTTCATTTCGACCCACTTATAGTGACCCACTCGTTCAGCTGTCTCGTCAACGTCAAATATTCCGGGCAGAGCGCGTCGATCCCAGGGAGCGAACGGCTCGCGTGGCCGCTTTGTTTGTGTCATTGACGCTCTTTCGGTTGGTGTAGCAGCGAACTGCCCAATTTCTTGCTTCGTGACGGTTGCCTCAAAGGTGTCGGTGAGCTTACCGCCCGTTCAGTTACAACAAAAAATGTAAGGGCATTTAGATCTAAAAGATTTAGCGATACCGATTGGTGATCGGTAGACGTCGGTCTTTGCCGAAAGCTTTACCCGAGATACGAGGACCTGGTGGTGATTGGCGTCGCTTGTACTCGGCGAGGTCCACCAGGCGAGTGATTTGATCGACTACTTCGGGATCGTTGCCTTCGTTAACTAGCTCTGCGGCGGTTCGGTCCAGCTCTACATAAGCCTCAAGCAAGGGATCGAGTAGTTCATATGGAGGCAACGACTGATCATCGGTTTGTTCAGGTCGAAGCTCAGCCGACGGTGGCTTCGTAATTGACGCCTCCGGGATCCACGCGGAACAGGTCTGGGAGTTGCGCCATCGACAGAGTTCGTACACCAGCAACTTGGGGCAGTCTTTGAGAACAGCGAAACCTCCAGCAGTGTCACCGTAGAGGGTGGAGTACCCAACTGAAGTTTCGCTTTTGTTGCCTGTTGTCAAAACCAACCATCCGTTTTTGTTTGACAACGCCATCAACAGAACACCTCGGATACGACTTTGGAGATTTTCTTCCGTCAAGTCAGTTCCATGACCGCTAAACAACGGTTCCAGCATTTCGGTGAAAGCCGCGTGGGCGGATTCAATCGGGATTTTTTGAAAGTCGATACCCATGTTCTTCGCGAGTTCCGCGGCATCGTCTTCGGATCCTTGACTGGAGTATCTGGAGGGCATCGATATTCCCTGCACGCGGTCAGCACCTAGGGCATCCACGGCAATGGCTGCTACCAAGCTGGAGTCCACTCCTCCAGAAAGTCCGATGACTACTTGTTCGAACCGGTTCTTCTCTACATAATCTCGAGTCGCGAGGACCAAAGCGTTCCAAACTTCAGCTATTTCGTCATTTTCTTCAGCGATGACGGGTTCGGGAATCGATGTCTTCACCTTTTCGCTGTCTGAAGTGATGATCACTGGCAACCCACCCAGGGGTCGTTCCTCTGTATTCACATCCACGAGTTGGAGGGCTTCTTCAAATTGTGGAAGTCGTGCGATGAGTTGACCCTGAGAATTTGTGACGAAAGAGGAACCGTCAAATATCAACTCATCTTGCCCTCCTACCTGATTGACATAAACAGCGGGGATCCCGTGGCCACTGACCCGTTCAATGACGGTTGATGCTCGCGACGCATCTTTGCCTCGTTGATACGGCGAAGCGTTCAATGAGATAGCTAAGCCCACACCGGATGCAATTTGAGTGTCCAATGGACCCTCGTCGAACCACTGATCCTCGCAGATGGAGATCCCAACCGTTACCCCGGCGATTTGAAAGATCGGACCGGCTGACGGGCCTGGTGTGAAGTAACGCTTTTCGTCAAATACCGAATAGTTGGGCAGCAACTGCTTACGGTAAATCCCTGCTATGGCCCCTTGGTGGCAAACAGCGGCAGAGTTGAACAGATCATCGCCTTCTTGTTCGGGGAACCCGACGACTGTGACGGCTTCGGTGGAGTGGGCTGCGATGTTTTCCACCGCGGCCTTAGCGTCCTCAATGAAGCGTTGCTTGAGAAGTAAATCTTCAGGCGGGTAACCGCATACCGCGAGTTCGCTGAAGACCACGACGTCGGCATCCTGCTCGACGGCCCGGTCATAGGCTTCGACAATTGCCGCGACGTTGGACGTGAAGTCGCCCAGCCGGAAGTTCAGTTGCGCCAAAGCAACTCTGATTGAAGCCATAGCTATGAGGCTAGAAGCACAGCGAGGTCGACGGCGAAAAGTATTTGGGCGGGGCCGATGGCCCCGCCCAAAATTCTCACTTGTTGTTCCTGCTTACACCAACGCGGCGCAACAGGTGTTCGTTATCAAGGCCGCTACCACATATGGGTCTGCGTTGGCGTTTGGCCTGCGATCCTCGATGTATCCCATACCGTCGCGAGCTACTTGCCACGGGATTCGGACGGACGCTCCCCGGTCTGACACTCCATAGCTGAACTCATCAAATCGCTGCGTCTCATGTTCACCGGTGAGGCGGTCCTCGATGCCCACCCCGTAACCAGCGAGGTGTTCCTCTGGCTTGCCAGCCGCACCCAATGCCTGGGCCGCCTTCTCCACAGCGTCATAGTTTTCGCGCATGGTGTTGGTCGAAAAGTTGGTGTGCATACCTGCCCCATTCCAATCACCCTTCATCGGCTTAGCCTCGATGCTGATTTCCAGACCATGTAGTTCACCCGCACGGTAAAGCAGGTAACGGGCCATCCAAAGGTGATCACCGACAGTCACCGTGTCAGCCGGGCCTATCTGAAATTCCCATTGGCCGGGCATAACCTCGGCGTTCGTTCCTGAGATAGCTAATCCAGCTTCAATGCACCACGTGGTGTGCTGTTCAACCAAGTCTCTTCCACGGATCTTCACTGCACCCACGCCGCAGTAGTAAGGGCCCTGAGGTGCAGGGAAGCCCCCCGCAGGGAATCCCGCCGGCCAGCCGGTTGCAGGGTCCAGCATGGTGTACTCCTGCTCAAGACCGAACCACGGCTCCTGGCCTCCGTACTGGTCCATCGCTGCTCGAGCGCCAGCACGGCTGTTAGTTGGGTGGGGTGACATATCCGCGGTCAGCAGGGTTTCGCAAAGAACGAGAATGTCGTCACCCCCGCGTATTGGGTCAGGGCACTGAAAAACCGGCTCAAGGACGACATCTGAGTTGTCGCCTGTCGCCTGATTCGTGCTTGAACCATCGAAACCCCAAATTCCGGGGTCGTCACCATCAGCGAGAACTTTGGTCTTGGACCTGACCTCTGCTGTCGGTTCTGTTCCGTCAATCCATATGTATTCGGCCCGATACGCCACTGTGTTTGCTCCTGGTTGAGGGGGCGGGGACGAAAGGCAAGCTAACAATTAGTAAGGGCATGTCGCGCCATTTTTTGTGTAACCATTTTCTCTTCACCCACCTGTGGAGCCACAGAGCCTTAATTCTAGGCTTGTACGGCGATTGTGAAAGTCATGTAAACGGAACGCTTCGAAGTTTGATTTACAAGCAGAATCGCCAAGAATAGGTTCGTGTCATCGGCGCATCGCGCCAAAAAAGAAAGTGGAGTTGGATGGAACGACCACAGGACTACGTGCAACGCCGTGTGGAAGAACGAGGTGTGCGTCTCATTCGTCTCTGGTTCACCGATGTTCAAGGCCAACTCAAATCATTCGCCATTTCACCTGCCGAGCTGGAAACCGCATTTGAAAACGGCATGATTTTCGACGGTTCCTCGATAGATGGCTTCAGCCGGGTACGAGAAGAAGACATGGTTGCTCGACCCGACCCTGCGACTTTCGAATTAATGCGTTGGGGCGGTAACGCCGAAAATGCTGCTCGCATGTTTTGCGACATCGAACGCGCTGATGGAACCCCATTCCCGGGTGATTCGCGGCAGGTTTTACGCCGCTCAATGGAACGAGCTCACGCAGAAGGTTTCACTTTTTTTACGGCACCGGAGTTGGAGTATTTTCTCTTTGAAGCCAATCGGAGCGGCGACCCCGTGCCACTGGACAATGGAAGTTATTTCGATCTCACCACCGCCGATGTCGCTAGCAGTATCCGCCATCAAACCTTGACGACATTAGAGGCCATGGGAATTCCTGTTGAGTATTCGTTCCATGAAGATGCGCCGAGCCAACATGAAATTGACTTGCGATATACCGACGCATTGACCATGGCGGACAACGTCATGACATTCCGGTTAATTGTCAGAGAAATAGCTCTTGAACACGGTGTTCATGCGACATTTATGCCCAAACCACTCACAGGGGTTCAGGGTTCTGGAATGCACACCCACCTTTCGCTCTTTCGAGACGGCGTAAATGCTTTTCATGACCCGGAAAGTCCCGACGGTCTATCTGAAATAGCGCGGGGATTTATCGCGGGGTTGTTGCACCACGCGAGAGAAATCACCGCCGTTACGAACCAACTCGTAAATAGCTACAAGCGTCTAGTCACCGGCTATGAAGCTCCTGTGAATGTTTCGTGGGCTCGCGCAAATCGTGCGGCTTTGATCAGAGTTCCGACTAGCCAAGAAGGTGGCGTCGATGACACCACTCGCATCGAATACCGAGCCCCCGATCCTGCGTGCAACCCCTATCTCGCTTTCGCCGTCATGCTGGCAGCCGGAATGAAAGGCATCGAACAGGGATACGATTTGCCGCTCGAAGCCCCTCCATCGATGACGGGTTTCACCGAACATGGTGGGCTGATAGATCAGGCTCAACTCCCTCAATCATTGGACGAGGCGTTAGACGAAATGGAGAAAAGTGATCTCGTTGCGGACACCTTGGGCGATCATTTGTTCAGTTGGTTTCTCCGAAACAAACGACGCGAGTGGAACGAATACAAGTCCCAGGTAACACCTTTCGAACTTGACCGCTACTACTCCAATTTGTGATGCCGGTCTTAGCCATCTACCCAGCGGACCCAGCTCCGGAATTGGCTCAGCTGTTAGACCTGAGTGGCTTCATTTGGAAAGGGGTGAGCCAACCAGTCGATGTCGACAACCTTGAACCCGACGAAGGTTGGGGCGGGGCAATCGTCCAATTGGGAGCCGACAGTGAGTTGGGCTGGGGCATACTACGAGCGTTGCGTAAACGCGACCTCCCGATATCCCCTCTGTTGCTGATAATTCGGGGAAGCGAACTACAAGAACTGGAGTTGCGGGACGACCTCTTCGATGATTTTTGTCTTGACCCGTTTCATCCACGGGAACTCGAAGCACGAATAAAGCACATGCTGGCTTTGAGAACCCAAAGCATCACAGGAGAAAGAGTCGAATACGGTCCATTGTTATTGGATCTGGAAACTTACGAAGCTTCAGTTGACAGTCGTCCGTTGGACTTGACGTTCATGGAGTATGAGTTACTCAGGTTCTTAGCGGCTAGCCCTGGCAGGGTCTTTACACGGGAAGTGCTCCTAAGCAGGGTTTGGGGGTACGAGTACTACGGTGGAGCGCGCACAGTCGATGTCCACATTCGCCGCCTAAGAGCCAAACTCGGTGAGGAATACGCCAGTTTGATCCAAACGGTACGAAGTGTCGGTTACCGACTGGGTGAAAGTCGCCGACGTTAACTGGTAGGGGCTCAAGCACCAGAAACTAATAGTTAGTTTCTATGAGGCTGCTTCCTTCGTGTCGTGACTCTGCATCGTCTTTCAAGGAGTCACCCAAGAGAGCCGCAACCGCGACGAGGCTCACTGTGATGAAAAAGGGGCTCAGTAACAAAATGACGGCGATCGCTATGCCTCCAACCATGTCCTCGATGGTAGCTAGTCACGCACATTCGCGTTGATTTCCGGAAGCAAATTAGGCGTCATTCGCTATCAGAGGTCGCGGTCGACTTGCAAGGAAGCTGAAGTGTCAAGAAGTCGAAATGTGAGCGATTGCTTCGATTTCTACTAAAGCACCGAGGGGCAGGGCCTTGACCGCTATAGCAGAACGAGAAGGCCGGTGATCTCCGAATACTCCCGCATAGACGTCATTAACGGCTGAAAAATTCTCGATGTCGGTCATGAAGACCGTGCATTTCACAACGTCGTCGAGGGTGAGGCCATTCTCATCGAGAACACTTTGAGCGTTGGCGAGAGCCTGAGTTGTCTGTGCTTCGACTCCATCGACTAACGAACCTTCCGCTATACCGATCTGCCCTGAAACGAATAAGAGGTCGCCGGCGCGATAGGACGCCGAGTAATGAGCGACTGGCTTAGACACTTGGTACCTCCAAGAAGTTAATTAACGGCAACAAAACTGAATTACCCAGACGGCAAATCAGATGGACAACCCCGATTCAACCATGTGGCCGCTGCGACTGCGGCAAATACTGCGTCTCCAGCGGCCAGAACTGGGCCATCGCCGACAGAAACAATTTCTATGTGAGGAGTGTCTGATGATCGAACCACTCCAAATGATCGGATAGTGAGGTCATGTACCTCTCCATCTTGATCCACACTTACACCTTCCGCGGTCACCCAGCTGTAGGCCATATGTGCGGCTCCAATGCAGTAACTCCGAAACATCACCCAATCAAGCGGGGTGCCCGCGTTCACTTCGACCCGAATGAGTTGATCGCCGACCTGTGCTTTGGCCGCCGCCCCCGAGGGCGCTGTGATCCAATCCGCGTTACCTTGAAGTCCGGCGCGCAGCATTTCTGCTTCGGCCCATCCCGCAGCACGTATGGCTGACGAAGTAGGTGGGCCTGGAATCGTGAGTTGTTCTATCTCACATGTCGGCAACACGGCTTGAATCCGTTCGGCAACTCCTGGTGTTTCAACCAACCGGATGATGCCTGTGCCGTCCGCGCGCAGCCCCGCAGCTATCGGAGGTCGCTTAGGCCCATATCGAACGACGTCTTCTCTCGACCACAAAACTCGAACTGCACGACCGCTCTCTTGGGCAAGGAATCGAGCTACTTCGGAGACATCGCTTTCGATTTTCCCTCCGAATGCGCCCCCGTTCGCAAATGGGTTTGAAGGCTCACCTAGCGGGTCGCACCATGAGGCGTCCGTCTCGAGGTACGCAGGCTCAACCCAACTCGTCCGAAGGCTGATCAACCAATCGCCATCGGGTAACTCCAAAGGGGGTTGAGGTTCTAAGCTGCTGCGCCGTCCTTGAATCTTGCCGGCCTGTTCTCTGGCTTGGTGAAGGGTGTCTGCGAGATACCACTCCGAGTCACCTCGAACTGCAACAAGCGCGTTCTCAGGGGTTTCATCATCGGCGAAGCCACCTCGCCCCAACACCACTTGAGGACCGACTACTTGAGTAGTCCCAGCTTCGAGGCTCGCTTGACGTGTCGCTATTTCGAAATCCCGCGACGGCAAATCCACCGTTACTTCCGATGCCGCTTCCCTGATGGTCTGCCATCCAGTGCATCTACATAGGTGCGCTGACAACAGGCGATCCACGGTCTCTCTGTTCCCAAGATCAGCCCCCTTGCGTTCATGTCCTACAAATCGGCACACAATGCCGGGGGTACAGAATCCGCACTGCGAAGCCCCATGGGCCAGAAAAGACCTCGCCCATTTACCCTGTTCCTCCTCTGTTAGGCCTTCAACAGTTGTGACTCGTCGACCAGACACTCGCCGAAGGGGTGTGACGCAAGCGACTCGTGGGTCGTCGTCGATGAGCACAGTGCAGCAACCACATTGCCCTTGTGGGCTGCATCCGTCCTTTACCGAACGTTTACCTAGATGGTCTCGCAAGGCGCCGAGAAGGCTGCCTCCATCGTCGGGGACACCGACGTCGCGTCCATCAAGTTGAAACCTGATGATCCGTTCGATGGGGGTACCTCCATGTACGAATAAGTATCAACGCTTCAGATAAGACCACAGTTCAGGCTACGTTCCAAGGAGTGGATCGCAATATGTGGGACCCGAATCGTCTTTCACGCCGAACATTCTTGACTTTGTTGGGGGGCGGTTTTACCGCCGCTGCGCTTTTGACCGCCTGCGGAAAGCGTTCACCACAAATGAGTAGTCTTCGCACCGCGTCAAAGTGGTTTTCGGATCAAACGATCATCAGCAACCTAGGACCGCAAAGAACCATTTGGTCTTTTTCGGACGATGGCGGCAATTTGGGTGGACTTTCGCCCCAGTCAATCGGGGTCGAAATCGCTGACGCCGCCCTTCAAGTGATTCATACAACCAAAGCCTCGCTTCATAACGATGGGGTCGCCATGCCTTATTACCCGGTAATCGTGCCCTTCCAGAAATCTGAGGTACACGAATTTCGTTTTGATCTAGGTAAACGTGGCAGCTACGTCGGGTATGCGGTTCCCGGGTCAAAGTCCACCAGTTCAATTATCTGGCCTGGCGATCGTTTTCCAGCGATAGCGACTCCAACTTCATCGAACTCGCGCGGGGTGAACCCCATTTGCACCCGCGAACCTTCGTGCCCGTTTCACGAAAGATCACTCGATGAGTCAATTGCTTCCAAGAACGCCACCGTTCTTATCGTTAGCACTCCCGCATTTTGTGGAACAAAATGGATGTGTGGCCCAGTGCTTGAGAATTTGATTTCTCAAGTCGGAGACGAACAACACGGATTCGATGTGATTCATGTCGAGGTTTATTCCAACCCGACCGGGGATGAGCTCGGACCGGTAGCTCCGGCGGTTGAGGCAATGGGTGTCGGTTACGAACCCTTTATCTTTCTGATCGATGAGGGCGGCATGGTGCTTCGACGACTTGACCACATCTGGGACAACGCCGAGCTAAGAGAACTCTTGTCGCTCATCTAAGTTGTTGCGGCTTAGCTAAACGAGTTTCCGCACCCACATGTTCGTTGAGCATTGGGGTTATCAATGGCAAATCCAGAGCCCATCAAACCGTCTTTGAAGTCCAGGGTTGCGCCTTCAAGCAATTGGGCACTCATGGGGTCAGAAACCACACGGATATCTCCGAAAAACTCGGACATGTCATCGGCTTCAGTTTCACTGTCGAAGAACATCTCGTAGCTGTACCCGGAGCAGCCTCCAGGACGAACGGCTACTCGAAGGGCCAAGTCGATTTCGCCTTCAGCTTCGATCAATTCTTTTACTTTTTCAGCTGCAATATCCGTCAAAGTGATCATGCTCTAACAGCTCCAGTCTTCGATCTTTTTATTGTAGCGAACTAGCGTCGTTGGATCACAGAGGACCCCATTACTACGCTTGTAGTTGTGAGTGAGCCATCCGTCGACGAATCTGAAGTTCTCGCGATCCTACGCGGAGTGATGGATCCAGAATTAGGCGACAACATTGTCGACTTGGGGATGGTGAGGTCTGCTTATGTCGAACAGGGGACCGCTCATATCACTATTGCGCTCACAACGGCCGGTTGTCCTTTGCGGGCAACAATAAAGCGGGACTGTGAATCGCGAGTCAGTTCGCTTCCCGATGTTTCAAATGTCCAATTGCATTGGGACGAGTTGACCGCAGATGAACGCACACGGGTTATGCAGCGTGCTAGAGCGAACGCGCGTGACACCGCGGCTCCAACTCAAATCCCTCCGCGGGCCCGGGTGATCTCAATTGCTTCAGGTAAGGGCGGGGTTGGTAAATCTTCGGTGACTGTGAATCTTGCTACCGCGTTAGCCTCTAAGGGTTTTACGGTAGGCGTACTTGATGCAGATATCTGGGGGTTCAGTGTTCCAAGAATGTTGGGAGTCGATTCTCGGTTGAGTGCACGCCCTGCCAGTGCAGGTGAAGAGCGTGGAAAAATTGTTCCTGAGGAACGAAGGGAAGGACCCGGAGTCATCAAGGTTGTTTCGACGGGCCTGATGGTGGAAACAGAAGAGACCGCTCTGATGTGGAGGGGCTTAATGTTGGCCAAGGCGGTTGAACAGTTCCTCCACGACGTGGATTGGGGTGAAGTCGATTATTTACTCATCGACATGCCCCCGGGTACCGGTGACGTACAAATGGCGTTAGCCAGATTGCTACCTCAAGCAGAAATGATGGTAGTGACCACCCCCGCGTTGAGTGCACAAAAGGTCGCTGTGAGGGTTGCCGACATGGCTCGGCGCAGTCACATGCCTGTTCTAGGGGTGATTGAAAACATGTCAGCGTTCACGGCCCCTGACGGCTCATCATGGCCGCTTTTCGGTGAAGGTGGAGGGGAACGTCTCGCAGCAGAAATCGGTGCTCCGTTATTGGGTTCCGTCCCCCTTGAGGCAGCAGTGTCAACCGGTGGCGATACTGGTCAACCTGTTGCGTCTGCGGGGGGTCGCGCTAGCGAGGTATTTCATACAATTGCCACTCGGATCGTTGAAGAAATCCTGCCACCAGTGAACATGGATGACTGCACCGCATCATCTCTTACCGAGGTCCCGGTCGCCCTTCCCAACGAGTAATGGTTGGACTAGGGCGTTGAACCATGAGGTGGAGGGTGGGCCAACGCTTCTTCGTAGCCAGGTTCGCCTGGCAGAAACACTGAGGGAAAACCATCTGCAGAAACAGAGATGGCCGGCAATATTTCCGGGATTTCTGTTAATGAATCAGCCCAGCGCATGACCTCATCGACTGATTTCATTTCCAACAGGGGTTCGAGATTGGCGACGGTTGGCATGATCATTTCGAATCTGCCGGCTTCGTGCAGTTCCATTGCCTCTTTCGGGGTGATCCAGCAGCTTTCAACGGTTTCTCCCCCATCATGTGCTGGTCGCTGGTCTTGAGGAGAGCGGGCCACAAAAAAACGCGTGTCGAAACGTCTAGAGGGACCTATAGGCGTAATCCAGTGGCTGACGTAACGCAGATCGTCGAAGTTCAATTGCAGGCCTTCGGCACGACACAAATCCACCATTGTGAGGTTGCCCGCATAAACGGCTTCACGATGTCTTTGGAAACGTTGATGGAGTTGCGGGTCGGCGAGAGACAGTTCGTTATTGCCAATTCGTGCCAACAGGGCACCCGCTTCTTCGAAGCATTCTCGAATCGCCGCAACCCAATAAGCGAGACCGCCACTCTCGACCTGGAGTCGAGAGGAAGCCTGTTGGTCGTTAAGCCCCACCGAAATTGTCTCGATTTCGTCGGTGACTCGATCTCTCACATCGACCGCGCCCCCTGGGAACACAAATTGTCCGGGGACAAATTCGCTCTTTGGGTTTCGTCTGAGCATGAAAGTCTCCAGGCCCTGTTTTCCGTCGCGAACAAGCATGACGGTGGCAGCTATACGAAGTTCAACTTCTGTGCTCAATTGTCGTTGTCTTCCAGAGGACCGTCATCATCACCGGAAGGTGGTTCCTGGTCCCACGAAGGGGGCGTCAAGGTTGTGGACGCGGTCGTTATACGAGTACGGAAATTTCGTCTTATGACCGCTAAAACACCGACGCGTATTGGTGGTATCAACATGACTAATCCAATGGCATCGGTGAGAAATCCCGGGGTAAGCATCAATGCCCCGGCAAACAAGACAACTATCCCAGAGAAAATTTCGTCACTGGGCATTTCACCGTTTTGCAGACGTTCCCGAGATCTCCTGAGTAATCCGAGGCCTTGATGTTTGACAA
>JASMKJ010000234.1 GCA_030749275.1 Acidimicrobiales bacterium | reverse complement strand
ACGGTTTGTGGTGCGCATTTGATGACGGCCATATGGGAGACGGCACCGAAAGGGACGCCGCGACCGCCTCCATAGGCCGTGCAGCGATGGACGAGTTCTCCGCGCAATCACACGAAAGAGCAGCCGCGGCTCAAAAGGACGGGAAACTGGAAGCCGAGATAGCCGCCGTCGAAATACCGCAGAGGGGTGGCGACCCGTTAGTCGTGGACGCCGACGAGGGTGTACGTCCCGGGACATCAGCAGAAAGCCTCGCAAATCTGCGCCCAGCTTTCGCGACCGACGGGGCTGTAACCGCCGGTAACGCGTCACAAATTTCTGACGGCGGTTGCGCAGTGGTGATGGTGTCGTCACAAAAGGCCGCGCAACTCCAGCTCGAGGTTTCTGCTCGCATAGTCAGCTATGGAATGGTTTCAGGGCCAAACACTTCTCTTCTCACCCAACCCTCCCGAGCGATTCGCCAAGCCCTGTCCAAAATCGATTTAGATGTCTCCGATCTCACACTTTTCGAATTAAATGAAGCTTTTGCTGCAGTGGGGCTAGCTGCCACTGAAGACCTCGGTATCAGCGACGAGATAGTCAATGTAAACGGCGGCGCAGTGGCGCTCGGCCACCCCATCGGCATGTCCGGGAACAGGCTCGCTCTGACATTGATCAACGAGCTACACAGACGAGGTGGAGGGTTCGGCGCCGCTGCTCTCTGCGGAGGCGGAGGACAGGGCGACGCGCTCATTCTTGAGGTCGCCTAAGCGCTCACATCCCAAAGCGTCTTGTCATACTGTCGAAATGTTTGTAACGTAACTGCAAAGAGTCCATCTCTTACGGATGTCGGGGTTGGCGGCTATGAGGTTCGGTGACAATGTGCCCGCGACACATTGAGCCGGATAGCTCTCAACTCCGGCATCCGCCCTCCCATCAAAGTTGCAGCTCTAGCTTTGAAGTTCGCGTCTTCCTTCTAGCGCCCGGCCCAACGTCAACTCATCGGCGTATTCAAGATCGCCGCCCACAGGTAATCCGCTAGCGATACGGGTCACCTTGATTCCGAGTGGCTGTAGTTGACGCGAGAGGTACATCGCCGTGGCTTCGCCCTCGATATTGGGGTTGGTGCACAGAATCAGTTCCTCGACTTCTTCGTCGGAGATTCGCGACATCAACTCCCGGATGCGGAGTTGTTCAGGTCCAATGCCTTCCATCGGGTTCAAGGCCCCTTGCAGAACGTGGTACCGGCCTCGGAACCCTGCTCGCTCCAGGGCGATGACATCCTTGGGCTCTTCGACCACACAAAGCGAACCCGTTTGACGTTGTGGGTCCGCGCACAGTGAACAAAGGTCACCTTCTGAAATGTTGCAACATTTTTCACAAAATCCGATTCGATCCTTTACTTCAACGATGGCTGTCGCCAGCTGCTGGGCGTCACCTTTTGGCAACTTAAGCAAATGGAAAGCAATCCTCTGTGCCGATTTAGGGCCTATGCCCGGTAGTCGGCCAAGCTCGTCGATGAGATCTTGCACGGGGCCGTCATACACGTAGCTCAACCTACCTCTTCTGACTGCTTCCGCAGATCTTGCTTCTGCAACGAGAGCAGCCCGAGAGATGAGTCGTCGATCATGAGATGGGCTCTCTCACCGTCCACCTTCGTCATCCGACGCTACAGCCCCCGGGAATGCCTCCAACACTCGGTCGACGCTCGATGGTCCGGCATCCGTTACAACTTCGAATTCCGAAGGATCAACTACCACTTCTTCAGTGTCGGATTGAATCGCGTCACTGCTTTCAGGTGCTTTTTCTTCCGTCGCGAAAAGCTCAACACGAACCGGCGCATTGAGCATTTCTCGAAGCGTTTTTTCGATGTCGTCTTTCAGTTGTTCGCAGCGCTCGCGATGCGTTT
>JASMKJ010000233.1 GCA_030749275.1 Acidimicrobiales bacterium | reverse complement strand
GACGACCGGTGGATGGTCACCTACCCGCGCGGGTCCTAAGTCCTGTATTGGGAACGCGGAGAAGAATGCTGTCTTTGGTGTTCTCGATAGCGAGTTTCTCGGTATGGGAACCGAGGTCCAGGAGTTCGAAGCCAGTTTGACCGAATTCTTCGAACGACCTACGGCCTGTGTCGTCAATGGTACTGCTGCGCTCCACCTTGTGCTCCAAGCATGCGGCATCGGCCGGGCCGACGAGGTATTGGTGCCGACGCTAACCTTTGTTGCCTCATTTCAGGCAATCGCAGCAACTGGCGCAACACCTGTGCCGTGCGACATTGATCCGGTTACCTTGACTTTGGACTGGGAAGATGCCCGCCAGCGGATCACACCCATGACTAGGGCTGTAATGCCAGTCCACTATGGAGGTGGAGTTGGGGATCTTGATGGGATCTACGCGATGGCAGACTCAGCTGGACTGCGAGTGATCGAAGATGCCGCACACGCCTTCGGAACTACAGTGAATGGTCGTCCGGTTGGCTCATTTCGTGACGTTGCGTGTTTCAGTTTCGACGGCATTAAGAACATCACCAGTGGTGAAGGAGGCTGCGTAGTTTCCGACAGCGACGAGGTGATCGACCAAGTCTGCAGGTTGCGTACTCTCGGATTGGAAAAAATCGGAGAGGCCGATCCACCCAGGGGGATCCTGGCAAGGTTCGATGTAGAAGAGGTGGGCTGGCGGTCTCACATGAGTAATCTCATGGCGGCATCCGTTGATGTGTTCCCGGCTTCCGGACAATCATTTCAACTCACGAGACGAGTACAAGATCTACAAACTCAACAAGGCTTTCGTTAGGGCGGTGGCCACTGACGAATGTCTGGATTTCAGGACACTGGGGGAATACGTTGCCGAACTGGATGTGTGTGTCTGACCCTGTGTTGCTGTTCTCTCTTGTTCATTTGGTCACTTGTCTCGCCGAAAGACCCCAATGTCAATAACCTCCGTCAGTTCTAGACCTAGGGAACGGGCGTATACTCCGAGTTCTGGCTACTGTCTACTAGTAAGCAATAGGTTCGCTGAAAACAACTGCTCGGTAGTGATTGGCGATTTGGTCCATGGTACAGTAGTGCCATTTTCAAATTGGAGGATGAGATCATAAGTTCATTAGGTTCAATTGGGTCCTGTCTCGCCTGCGGTTCGAGTCTTGTTGGTAGTAGCCCCTACCTGACTACGAACTATAAGTCCACGTCTCTGTTTGAAGACCTAGAAATCAAATATTGTCGAGACTGTGGCTTTGGGTGGAGTTGGCCTGAGTGTGATGCGACGCAATTGAACGAGTTCTACTGTCATCACTACAGATGGACAGCACCTGATTTCCAGAAATTGATAGAACCAGTAGTCATTAACCGCCGAGCAGTTGCCCAACTACTCTTGGCAATACAACACACCGATTTCCGAACCGGCGACATGATGCTTGATTTCGGGCCCGGAGGCGGAGCTAGTTTTTCTGCCGCCCGCCAGATGTTAGAGTCCCCTGAACTCAGTGCAGTAGAGTTGAATGTAGATGCGGCGGAGGCCTATTTTCGCCTCTACGGGGCGACTACCTACCGAGATGTTGAGGCACTAGTTGCGTCGGGGGCGAAGCCGAAAATCATCTTGGCGTCGCACAGTATGGAACACCTTCGACTTGGTGATCTGACTGAATTTCTGGGTCGAGTTTCCGTTCTGATTGCAGACGGCGGAGCGTTCGTCGCTGAGGTACCCCACGTAGATATGAGACTGCACCGTGAGAAGCGGCGTCATGACGACCCTCATCTTCTGTTCTTTTCGTTGGATAGTATAAGAAGGATATTTTTTGGTGCTGGCCTTGA
>JASMKJ010000232.1 GCA_030749275.1 Acidimicrobiales bacterium | reverse complement strand
ACGCTGCGATCATTTGGCCCCTTTTATGCGGAATGGCGAAGGCAAAGTACTACTTATTGACCTGCGATTCGATGTCTGGGGAAGAAGCCGAGGCTATGGGCTTAGCAAGTGTCTGTGTCGATGACGAAGAGGTAATCAACGAGGCTTACACCATCGCCCGGAAGTTGGCCAGCGGAAGCCAATCAGCCATTCGGTGGACAAAGTACAGCTTGAACAACTGGCTTCGGTCAGCAGGACCAGCTTTTGACACTTCTGTCGCTCTAGAGATGTTGGGATTTACCGGCCCTGACGTTCGAGAAGGGCATGCCGCGATAATGGAGAAGAGAAAACCGAATTTCAGTTGAGTGGCTAGCAACTAAAGCTCTTCAAGCGCCCGCTCGAGTTGTTGCAGGGCAGCTACCGGTTGATTGACTCGAATAGCATTTAAACCACAGGCGCGAGCTGCTTTCACGTTGCCTTGATTGTCATCTAGGAAAACGACGTCCTCCGCTCGCACCCCCAACTGTTGGACCGCATGTAAATAGATTCGGTGTTCTGGTTTGCGCATGCCCACAAAGGCCGAGTTAATTACGACGTCGAAAAGTGTCTCTACAGCTAACCCTTCAGTCACAGCGGGCCAAGCTTCAGCGATGTTGTTTGTAAGAAGCCCAGTGACGAAGCCTCGGTCTCTTAGCTCTGAGATGCGTTGCACTACTTCCTCTACCACTGTCAAATGATCAAATAAGAAATGATTGCTCGCTGGATCCCATATGAGCTCGGCTCCTGGTAGGTCCTTACGGGACCAGGAGAGATAAGCCTGCAGACTCATCTCTCCTCGTTCTAGACGGGCGAATTGCGACTCTGGATCATCGTCTCGATATTCCTTGCGACGCGACCGTAATTTTTCTTGGTCCACCTGCACATCCCTATAGAGCTTTTCGATAACCGGCCCTGGCGGGAGAGTTATGACCCCTCCCCAATCAAACAAGACAGCCTGAATGTTCGATTCATTCGATGTGACTGTCACTCCCGTCTCCACCTCCGGACGGCTGGGAAATCTCTGACTAAAGCACTGCATTATTCATGCAAATACAATTCGTGACGGACCCGCTAGATGGCTCGTACCGTGGGTCCGACCTCTCTTATTTCTACCCGCTCAAGCCAATCAGGAGTAGCAGGTGGATCCTCGTTGATCAAAACAGCGACGACTCGAATTCCGTTCGGTACAGAATCTGGCCATGGTGTCCACCCATCGGTCATGATGAGCAGCAAGTCCGGGATGGGGCGCGTTTGAACCGCTGCGTTGATTCCCTGACTGAGGTCCGTGCCGCCACCTCCAATCAGATTCAGGTCGGAGGAACGACGAACCCTTTGGGGTGTTCCCACCGCCGAGTCACAGGTAAATACCTTTAGGAGATTGAATCGAATTCCCGCTGCAGACATCAAGCCATCGATTTCAGCAAGGGCCTGTCCTAGAAGTTCTTCGCTCATTGACGCACTCGTATCCAGCACTACGGAGATTTCTGGCAGCCGACTCCTCAAGCTGGGGAGTATGACCTTTGACGCGTAGGACCATCTGCGACTGGGACGCTGGTAGCTGTAGTCGACAGCACCGGTTATTTCCGTTATGCCTCGGCGAAGAGTCGCTCCCAGCTCCGTACGCCAATCAATTCGAGGTTCAAGCAACCCATTAGCCCAACGTAGCCAGCTATCTGGAGTTGAGCCGTAGTTTCGGTGGTGGGCAATGGTTTCGGAAGCCACTTGTCGTCTGATTAGGTCTCGTTCTTCTGCTCCAATGCCTCGGCCGCTGCTTCCTTCGGAAGGTTCATCCCAGGGTCGTGGGTTGCCGTGGGCCGAACTTCCACAGTCGCGTGAATTGTCGACGCGTCGTGTGCCTTTGTAGAAGTACTCTTCCCCGAACAACGACTCAGGCAACCCAAGTCCTTCTGCCGTCGCTGCTTCATCGGGGATTGGATGTCCCTCGATCAAGTCATCGTTAATTTCCGCGTCTGTTGCATCAACCCAATGCAACAGTTCCGATTCTCGAAGACCAATCTCCCTAGCCCTGGCAGCATGTCCCCGAAGTAAGTGACCAACTTGGTGCACCATTTCCGCTCCAAGCATGTCGACTTCCCAGCTGCTCGTTTCATCGTGATCAACATATATTCGGAAGTGTTCGTCCCCCGCGATCCCATCGACCTTGTCATCGGGGACAAAGCTCAGGGCGAACAGTGCCGAGGCCAAGTATGGGTAGTTGTAGGCTGCCCACAGTCGAGCTGCCACAAGACGCTCTTCAGAATTCATTCAAAAAGCCCAGCCGCCTGCATGACCGGTAAGAACGCTGCCGCCTCCGGTGGGGCACTAACTCCTTCAGGTCGGATTTGCGCCAACACCCTGGCTGCCATTGCCCCGACATCGGGTGCTTGTGCGGTGGTTTTCGCCAAAACTCGCCAGCCGGCCACCCACCGTTCAGGGGTTGGATCTGAGGCAACAGCTCCAGCTACCGCGGAAAGAGCAGCGTACAGGCGGTCACCCCGTTCGGGGAACACAGCTCCTTCCGGATCTTGAAGGGCTGCTTCGGGATCAGGCAGATCCAACTCTTGAAGCCATGTAAGAAATTCGATACCAGCGCCATCACCCACACATCCGATGACTAGGTTTCTCTTGGTTTCTGAAGACGCGTCAATGGCTTCGGCCGCTGCGAGTAGCTTCGAGACCATTTCCCAAGTTCTCGGGCTCGGCCATGCCCTTCCGGCAAGAGCGCGCTCGACTGGGGGTTGTATCGTGAGTGATTGTCTCACGGACAGAAAACCGCCTACTAATGCCGCGCTGGCAGGGACTTGTTTTTTCCAACCTTCAGGAAGGTCCGGAATAAGCGGCGCTGGAAAGCCAGCCACCAAACCTGTGGCGACGCCAGCAGGGTCTACCCGCCAATCAAGATGACAAAATCGATTTGCAAGCGGTGAAGACAAGTCCCATCCATCGGCCGCCTGGTCGGGAGGATTTGCCGCCGCTACTATCGCTAGATCTTCGGGCAGGGTCAGGTCCCCGACGACCCGCTCTAAGACCACACGTAGCAAAGCCGCCTGCACAGCTGGCGGAGCGGTCGAAATCTCATCGAGAAATAGCACTCCGGTCCCCGCATCAGAAAGACGTTTCGCCCATCGGGGAGGAGCGAAAGCCACTTCGTGTTCATTGACTACGGGAAGTCCGCTGAAGTCGCTAGGTTCACGGATACTGGCAATGACAACCTCGTAGGGAGCTCCTACAGATTCACACATTGAAGCCACCGCCGAACTCTTGCCGGCTCCGGGGGGACCCCACAACAACACAGGGATGCGCGCAGCAACAGCCAGAGACAGGGCCTCGAGTACCGCATCATTCTGCTTCGTCATGTATGTAGTCTCCTCCAAAGAGTCCCGTAAGCGCCTAGGGGCGCTTATCAGCGCATTGGTAGGCGACATCAACGAGACCTTCGCCTCTGGCGTCTAGCAACACAGACTTGCCTAGTTGATTCATGACATAGCCCATAGAGAGGCCGAGACGCGGATCAGCGAACCCAATTGACCCGCCCGCTCCTACATGACCAAACGCGCCTTCCCGAATGTTCACCGAATCATGGTCTCCATTTGTTGACCTGTGATTGTCCATTCTCAGCATAAAACCCTCAGAAAATCGGGTCGGTAACAGCAACATCGCATCACATTCAGTGGCTACAGACACGTCCGTCATTCGTTTGAGTTGAGCCGAGCTAACAAAGTCACCCACGGCACAAGGCTGATAGACCCGCGCAAGACCGCGCGCATTGGTGATTCCGCCCCCGCCGCCAAGCTCGGCAGACCACACTTCTGGCGAGTCCCCCTTCGCTCCCCCTCGATTTCGCCACGCTCTGCCTTGCAACCCATCGGCATCGGCAAGGAAGGCCCGTGTGAATGCAGAGAATTGTTCTTCGCGCTGTGGCTTGAATGGCCTTAACTCAGAAACACGATGGTGTTCTTCCGGCGGCAAGCCGATCCAAAAATCGGCGTTCGCCGGGTTTGCTACCTCTTCTTTGAAAAAGGTTCCCAAGCTGCGGCCGGAAGCCCGCCGAACCAGTTCTCCGGCAACCCATCCAAAAGACATCAAGTGATAACCGTTGCGGGTTCCCGGAGGCCACCAGGGTTCTTCCGCTGCCACCCGGTCACACATGTAGTCCCAGTCAAACGCTGATCCCTTTGGCAAGTCTTCTCGGAAGGCAGCCACACCGGTGGTGTGGTTGAGCATCATCCGAGTGGTAACTGATCTTTTGGCCCCGTGAGCGAATTCCGGCCAGATTTCAGATACTGGGGCATCGAGGTCAAGCAGTCCCCTGTCAGCCAGAAGATGGCAAGCAAGAGCTACCCCGCCCTTGGTGCAGGAGTTCACGACTGCGATTGTGTCTTCACACCAAGGGTTTCCCTCCGTGTCGCGCTCCCCTGCCCACAGGTCCGCAACGGTTTCGCCTTCGAATGTGACGCAAACAGACGCACCAAATTCACCTAAATGATGAAAGTTGGATACAAACTTTTCGTGGAGGGGTTCCCAACCTTCGCTTACTGTTCCGTGAATTTCGACGTTCATAGGTGCCAGATTGTCACGCGACGAGTAGTTATGTCTCCTCATTCCCGATGTCCTCAGGTAGTTTCACCGTAATGGCGAAACGCAAAAAGAGACGTCCAGCTATGCGTCACCCCCACCACAGGTCAGACCCCGTGGTGGCGGGTGAGGTATCACCAATGCGGTCCGTGCCTAAGGAGATACTCCGCCCTGATTACGCCGAGACAGGTGTTCCCGTGCTTACGGCTCCCGCCGACCTAAGAAAAGACACACCGACCTTGGAACGAATGCGCCTCGCCGGGTCTGCGGCAAGAAGGGTGCTACGTAAAGTCGCAAGCGAAATCAGCCCAGGCGTAACAACCGATCATTTAGACCAGGTGTGTCATGAAGCGTGTATCGACGAAGGCGGTTACCCCAGTCCCTTGAACTACAACGGCTATCCGAAGTCGCTTTGTACATCAATCAATGAAGTCATTTGTCACGGAATTCCAGATGACCGACCGCTTCAAAACGGCGACATTATCAACTGCGACGTGACGATTTTCCTTGACGGCGTTCATGGGGACCACAGTGAAACTTTCGCCGTCGGAGACATTGAACAACGTTCGCGAGATCTAATTCGTACGACTAGAGAGTGTCTCTACCTGGGGATAGGCGCCGTGCGGTCAGGAGGGGTTGTAAGCGATATCGGTAAAGCCATCCAAAGCCACGCTGAGTCGGCTGGTTTCGGCGTCGTAAGAGAATTCATAGGTCACGGGGTAGGTGAAATTTTTCATCACCTACCGAATATCCCTCATTATTACGAACCCTCAGCTCGCTTTGAATTCGCACCGGGAATGACATTCACGGTGGAACCCATGATCACCATCGGGTCTCCGGCCGCAACTCTGTGGGAAGACGGCTGGACGGCAGCTACCACTGATTTGAGTCGCACAGCTCAGTTC
>JASMKJ010000231.1 GCA_030749275.1 Acidimicrobiales bacterium | reverse complement strand
TGCGGACCGAGGCTACGACGGCGGCATCTCTATTCGGTATGTTGTCTTTCAGCTCGATTGCACCGCCCGTCGACCTCAGATTGTGAGTCTCTAGGGCATCCTTAACCGTGATCGGGACACCGTGAAGAACCCCGGACAAATCACCTTTTTGTTGCAGAGCATCAGCCACATCCGATGCTTCTAAGGCGACCTCGAAGTCTCGGGTCACGACTGCATTGATGTCACCATCTAGACGTTCGATTCGGTCAATGAAGTGTTCAGTGAGTTCTCTACTCGACAGATCGCCTCTCCGAATCAAGTCTGCTTGTTCTAGCGTCGAAAGAAGTCCGATTTCGTTCAAGGCATTTCCTCCTCACGTCTCATCCACCAACAACGAACAGTGCCTGTCCTTGTGGAGTTTCGACAACCACGGTGGTTTCCGCGGCGACCCGGCCTAGTCTGCCCCACAACACGGTCTGGTCGCTCAACGAACTAATTTCTCGTTCTCCTGTGTTGCCTTGATGCCAAATCTTTCCGTCACGTTCATACAACATCGACGTTCCTGAAGATGTCACCAGCGCGTCGATGAGTTGCTGAGCGGCGGACGGAATCACCTCACTGCGTTTCAGTCGCTGTCCGTCATGGATCGTGTAATCCAAGTCTTCGGCCATGACGAGGCCATCAACGACAGCGATCTCTGTCACTCGGGAACCTGATAAGAGGGTGGTACTCCACTTATCTTCGTCGGTGGAGCGAAGCAACAATGATCGTGTGACCGGACCATCGTCGATGAATTCTTGCACCTCTAAGGGTCCGAACTTGTTGAGTGAATAGACGACACGGCCCGATTTGCGGTCCGTCGCATAGATGAGATCATCGACAATCTCGGCTTCTACGGCATCGATTCCGAAACTTTGGAGGAGACAAACCGGATCGACATCCACTTCTTCTATACGCGATAGGACTCGTTCGTGGTCAGTAACACGAAGGCGAGCACCTGCTATTGAACTCACTAGCCCCGGCGACAATTGGTCGGAGAGCGCGAATTCTTGCCACACCATGCCGGTTTTTACTTTGATCGCCAACGCTCTAGAGCATCGGCTATCTCCTAGCCAGCCTGCTACGCGCAAAGAGTCTTCACCAGCGCCCAGGTCCACGGCCACCACGTCCATCGAATCCGGCAACTCAAGTTGTCGCCAAGAGGATTCATCTCTGATGAACCAGTCCGAACCGACCCGAGCAACGACTGTGTCACCCGAGTAGATATATTCAGTTGTCGCCCCTGGTACAGGCCCGACTACTTCGCCCCACTCTGAACTAACGGAGGCCCGGGCTATTTCGGATTGGCCGTCAGCGTCGTCGGCTGGAGCTGGAACCGTCTCGTAGGTGGGGCTCACGGACACCGGGGACTCTCCGGTGTCTGTGGCGTC
The DNA here is from genome assembly GCA_030749275.1 of Acidimicrobiales bacterium. GTDB lineage: Bacteria > Actinomycetota > Acidimicrobiia > Acidimicrobiales > Poriferisodalaceae > UBA6944. The sequence goes on along the minus strand of JASMKJ010000231.1, from coordinate 1,008 downwards.
CGCAACAAGGGCTTCAGTTTGTTGGGATGACTCGTTTAGAGCCACGAATTCTGTCGAATCTGAATTTTGTTTGGACCTATCCAAGATCATGGACGCAGACCCACCGATTACTACTACAACAGCCAAAGAAACTACGCCGGCAAGCAGGAGTCGGCGGCGGCGCACTCGAGCTGCTGCTCGTATCCGCACGGCATCAACGATTCCCGGCGTGAGGGCAACCTGTTCACCTGTGTCCCGGAGATGTTTACGGACTTCATCGTCAAGATTCACTGGAATCCTCCTCCGGTTCTGAAACGGACACAGCAGCTGAGGGGCTCTCGTTAAGTTCGCCGGCAAGTTGATTGAGGGCTCGGCTCAGCCGACTCTTCACAGTTCCGGGTCGAAGTTCGAGTGCGCGGGCGGTTTCTTCAATTGACCATCCCATGAAGAATCGGGCGACTACCACAGTCCGATGGCCGGGCGTCAGCGTCGCTAGTGCTCTTTCAAGGTCGACGTCCATTACTTGATCTTCGGTTGTCTCCTCTTTGACGATCAGAGGACGTTTCTCTCGTTCTCGTCGCGCTCGACGAAGCCATGAGCGCGCCCAATTCATACCAACTCGATAGACCCAGCCTTGAGGGTTAGCGAAAGTTGAAACCTCTGACCAACGCTGACAAGCCCTCACGAATGCTTCATCAGCTGCTTCGGTGCCAAGGTCGGGGTTCCTCAAGCTGAGACTCAACGCTCGCGCGATTTGGTCCCGATTTTCGGCATAAAACCTGTCGAAGTCACCATAACTGCGTGTTTGACTCGAAGCTTCTCGGTGGGGACTCTGCGCCCGCGTTTGCGGATTGTTAGTCACTCGCAGTCCCCTGGTTTCTCCAGCTACGGACGTAAGAACGTGGCTTCCGTCTACTAGTTCTTCCATGGGTTGAGACATTCATGCGCTCTGACTGGTTTCAGTTTTCCCAAAGCTATCGGTAGTCAAACCTCATCTACCTTCGGGTCTGTACAACTTGATCGGTCCTT
>JASMKJ010000230.1 GCA_030749275.1 Acidimicrobiales bacterium | reverse complement strand
GGTAATGCTAGTCGATGTGTATCTACAATGGGTGAATGGGTCAGCGCATCGGCTTATTCGGTGGCACTTTTGACCCTCCGCACTTAGGTCATTTAGCTGCAGCGCTAGCGGCGCGTGATGCTCTGGAGCTTGATCGAATCTTATTGGTAGTGGCCAACGAACCCTGGCAAAAACTCGACAAACGTGCTTTGACAGCGGCGCATCACAGGCTTGCTATGACGGAATTGCTTGTGAAGGACGTAGATGGGATAGAAGCGAGCGATATGGAAATTGTTCGTGGCGGTCTGACCTACACCATAGATACTGTCATTCAGTTCCAAGATGCTGGGCATGAGGTCGTCCTCGTACTGGGAGCAGATGCCGCAGGGGGTCTCAACTCATGGGAACGCGCCGAAGAACTTTGCCGACTAGTTCAGGTAGCGGTCGTGGACCGGCCGGGACATAGGTTGCCGGAATTAGACACGTGGTCGATCCACAAGATTTCAGCTGAGTCGCTTGATGTTTCGAGTTCTCAACTCAGATCCTTGATGAGTGAAGGAACATCGACCGCAGGTAACATCCCCAGTGCTGTTAAGAGCTACATCGATATCCATCAACTGAAGTGGCCTAGGCACTGAGATCCGGAGCCAACCCAATAGTCCTGTTAGCGAGTGACAGAAGGCGTGAGGATTCTGCGAAATGAACAGACTCGTGAGTGCAGAAGAACTACCTCCGTTGGTTTTGGCGGCAGCGCGAGGGGCAACGGATCTTCAAGCCACAGATCTCGTGGTGCTCGACGTTGGCGACGTGTTAGGAATCACAGATTGGTTTTTGATAGCTAGTTCGTCAAACATTCGCCAGGTCCGCAGGGTCGCCGAGCAAGTAGAGGCAGCAGTCAAAGCCGCCGGAGGAGACGGCCCCCTACGAGTTGAAGGTCTAGAGGACGCCAGATGGATTCTGATGGACTTCGGCATCTTTGTTGTTCATGTGTTTCACGACGACACGAGGTCCTTCTACGACATCGAACGTCTCTGGTCAGACGTGCCGAGAATCCAATTCGATGCGGACGGTCAACCAACGACGTAGTTGTGAAGCCCAACCCAGTTGAACGTGTCAAGCTAGGTGAGTGTCGTTTCCAGCAGTTCCCGCCAAGCACTTTTCCCCAGAAATCATTTCCGCCGACACGGTCCTAGAGGATTGGGAAAAACGAGGTCTATTCGAGCGAACTTCGTGGAATATCGAGTCCGCCGTGTTGGTTTATGACCGACGTCTACACAGGGACTTGCTAGAAAGGTACGAGCTCGAGGCTTTGCCCTTTGGAGCGGCGGGTGCCTACCACGCATTGACGGCTAGCGATGGGCGACTTGTTCTTGCAGGAGAGTTCGGGATAGGGGCTCCCGCTGCGGCTGTCGTGGCTGAGAGTCTTATTGCATGTGGTGTTAGGGAGATCATCTCGTTGGGCACCGCTGGTGGATTGCAACCGGATCTGAGCCCTGGAGAAATCGTCGTGGTAACTGGCGCTGTGAGAGACGACGGAACTTCACATCATTACATTGAACCCGAGATCGCAGTTGCACCCGATCAGAACCTTTCCGACCGGTTGGAGCTCTCCCTGAAACACTCGTTGAGCAAGGTCGGATCAGTGTGGACCACAGATGCCCCCTTTCGAGAAACAATCGTCGAGTTGCAAACTCATCGGGATGCCGGGGTGTTGGCGGTGGAAATGGAAGCAGCAGCGTTGATGGCAGTATGTGAACTTCGTGACGTAGCGTTCGCTAGCTGCGTCTGTATATCTGACTTATTGACCGAAGAAGGCTGGCAAGCGTTGTTTTCAGCGACACAGGTCAGACAGGCCTTGATAACAATGTTCGATGCCGCTGTGAAGACCTTGATGGAGAACAAATGAAAGTGCGATTCGGGTTCACCTGTCGTGGATCAAACGATCTTCCAATCGAAGACTTCTCCAAACTCTGCACAGATCTTGAACGCCTCAACTTTGATTCCGTATGGCTTCCAGAAACAATGCTCACCGGCTCCTTTGACCCTTTAGTAGCTCTTTCGTACGCTGCGGCAGTCACCGAGAGACTCAAAGTCGGGAGTCACCTAATTCTCCCCGGTAGGGCACCAGTTCGATTAGCCAGAGAGCTAGCTCAACTTGACAGACTTTCGAAAGGAAGACTTCTGCTTATTGCGGTACTTGGTTTGCCTGATGAGGGTGAGGTTGCTGCTCAAGGAGTGAAGCGTTCGGACAGAGGGGCAATCATGGACGAAATGGTTCCCTTGATGAGGCGCCTGTGGTTGGGAGAAACCGTCACTCATTCTGGGAAACACTTCGATTTGGTGGACGCTTCGATCAGTCCGCTACCGGTGCAGCAGCCTTTGGAGTTGTGGTTCGGTGGAGCGCTTCCCAGCGCTCTCCGCAGAGTCGGATGCCTTGGTGACGGTTACATCCCGGGGCTGTCAACCCCTCAAGAAGGAGCGGAAAAAAAGACGTTGGTCGAAGCTGCCGCTAACGAATTCAACCGCACCGTGGACCCCGAACATTTCGGCGTAAATCTTTCCTACAGTCGAGGACCGCTATCTCACGCAGCTCGTGAAGCGTTGATCCAGCGAAGACCAGATATCGATCCAGAAACGTTGATACCAACCTCGGCTGCCTCGTTACACGAAACTATCGATGCGTGGATAGAAGCCGGATATTCCAAATTCTTACTTCGACCCGTTGAAGCACCCCAGGATTGGACTCAAGAACTGGAACAGTTGGCGTCTGAAGTGTTGGATCGACAGTCATGATGTCCGTTGCCCGTCAAATGTGGGAGTCGGTGGAGCGCTACCACCAACTGTGTTACTGGGCACCCGAGGTCCGAGAAGAAGGAACCCGAGCAGGGCTGAAGGGTTTTTGGATGAACTACTTCGCCACTCGCGTAGCACCCCTAGGGGCAGTGAGTCCCGAAACTGTCGAATCATTGTTTTTTTATTACTCACCGTCGCGTATCGGAAGAGCCATCCCAGATGCGTGGAATTACGCGACTCCTGAAGAAATACTCGCAGCTCGTTATCGGGGCATGGACCAGGCCATTCAACGTGAACTTGGTTCACTAGTCGAAGGCGACGAAGTCATTCGGGCCGTTCAGATAACGCGAGACGTCATTGGCGAAATAGATGGAACAGGACGCACGTTATATGCGGGTTGGAACTCACTCCCTTGGCCAGAGCCGCCCCACTTGGCCCTCTGGCACGCATGCACGGTGTTGCGTGAACATAGAAGTGGTTCTCACCTGATCGCGTTGGCTTCAGAAGGGCTAGATGGACCCCAGTCGGTGATTACTCAAGTAGCGGTTGACGAGGCACCGGCGGAGTGGATTCAACACGAAGCAGGGTGGGCTGACGAAGCCGTCCAAGAAGCGAAGA
>JASMKJ010000229.1 GCA_030749275.1 Acidimicrobiales bacterium | reverse complement strand
ACGATCGTTTAGCAGATAGGGTTTCTGCCCGGTAAAGAGATTGTGACGAAAAGATCACAAGGTGAATGTTTGCCTTGTTGACCGTATACCGTGCACGCACTCATAACCGAGCAGAATGCTGGTCGCGGGGCCGGCAACCGCAACAGAGAGGGACTCAAACAGATGCGGAAAAACATTATGTGGCGACTGCTTGCCACGCTATTCGCTGTCGCACTGGCCGCTTCGGCCTGTGGCGGGAGTGATTCTTCCGACGACAGCAGCGCAAGTGATGCGTCATCGGATGCAGCAGAAGAAACTGAAGTAACGCTCGCTGCCAGTGGGGAAAGCCTGCTGGACACGATTAAGAGCCGCGGCACCGTTAACTGCGGTGTGTCGGGTTCTGCCGTAGCGTTCTCAGAACTCCAAGCTGATGGCAGCATGGCCGGCTTCGATGCCGACTATTGCCGCGTTGTGGCAGCCGCCATCCTTGGTGATGCCAACAAGGTGAACTTTGTTTCCTTGACAGCAGCCGAGCGCTTTACTGCAGTTCAGACTGGTGACGTCGATCTCTTGATGCGAAACACCACCTGGACTCAGAGCCGTGACTCTGAAGTCGGTATGGACTTCGGACCTACGACTTATTATGACGGTCAGCAGCTCATGGGACGCGCGAGCGACGGATTCTCGGGTTCTTCACAGGTATCGGATGTTGGCGGTTCGGTCATCTGCACCAGTGCAGGTACAACCACCGAAAAGAACATCGCTGACGCTGCCTCTGAAGCAGGCGTGAGCATCGAACTTCAGACCTTTGAAGACTTCGATACCGTCGTGAACAACTTCATCTCAGGCGCATGTGACATCATCACTACTGATGGTTCAGGTCTTGTAGGTCGAAAGGCGAAGCAACAGCCAGATGGTGAAAACTGGGTGATTTTCCCAGCGACACCTATCTCGAAAGAGCCGCTTGGCCCGACATACGGTCAGAATGACTCAGCGTTTAGCGATGCCGTCAACTGGGCCGTATATGCGACCATCATTGCCGACGAAAAGGGTGTGAACTCAAGCAACGTCGACGAGATGCTTGCCAGCGGTGACACTGAAACCATTCGCCTCCTTGGTGGCGAAGGTGAACTTCAGAGTGGCATGGGCCTTCCAGCTGATGCCTTCTACCAGGTCATCAAGCAGGTCGGAAACTACGACGAGATCTACAGCCGTAACCTCAACCCAGTGGGTCTGAGCCGTGAAGGGTCAGCTAATGCTGCCTGGACCGCCGGCGGTCTTGTCTACGCTCCACCGGCGCGCTGATATAGCTAGTCGATTCTGAAGTAGCCCTGGGCTACTGAACCAGAATTTCAAAGGGGCTGAAGGTCAAATCGACCTTCAGCCCCTTTCTTGCCTCTAGGCTGAACAATCGTTGACCTAGAGCTGCCGTGTTTATTTGAGAGGGAAGCGCCCAGTGGCAACTAATTCGCCGCCGTCAATTCACCACGAACGCCCGCCTCTGTATCGGGATGTAACGGTGGTCAAGTGGGTCGTGCAAATCGTGGCACTTCTCTTGACGCTCGGAGCCTTGTGGTTTCTTGCTAATCAGGCTGGCGATAACTTGCGAGCTTCGAATGTGCCCACTGATTACGACTTCTTGTCGGTTAACCCCGGGATTGATCTTTCCTCCGGAATAGATACTGACCCTGATACCGGAGGCCGGGCTCTTTGGGTGGGCATGGTCAACACCTTACGGATGGCCATTGCCGGCATTCTCGTAGCGACGATCTTGGGTGTAGTCGTCGGATTGGCAAGACTTTCGAATAACTGGTTGCTGAAAAAGATAGGGACAGTCTTCGTGGAGACTCTTCGAAATGTCCCGTTACTAGTGCAAATTCTCTTTTACGGTGCCGTTTTTGCCAGTCTGGATCGTGTAACCACCGATGTCGGCCCGATCAACGGGTGGCTCCATATCTCCAACAAAGGTCTCTCGATGCCGAGGGCCCATATCGCTGATGGTTTCTATCAGTGGATGATCGTCTTATTGATCGGCCTGGTCGCAGCTAACTTCCTTCGCAAACGTCGGATAGCGCAACAAGACGCGACGGGTGAAGAAACGTACCCAGTTCTCAGCGCATTTGGACTGATCGTCGTCTTTGGAGTTATCGGCTGGTTTATCCACCCAATCTTCGGCTTCGTAGGGAAGATCTTTGAATCGCTGTCGTCAGTGGTCTCATCAGTGCCTGAGACGGTTCTCCAACTAGCTATCGGAGTTTTGTGTGTAGGAGCTAGTGCATATTGGATTCGTAGCTTTCT
>JASMKJ010000228.1 GCA_030749275.1 Acidimicrobiales bacterium | reverse complement strand
CTCAAACTCGCCCCATATTCATCTTTATTGTGAAAAGTGGTGCATGGACCTTCTTAACCCAGAGCCAGCGACGACCAACGCTCATCGCTACCCGGTTACGCGGTGGTCGTACAGGGTCAGCCAGCATCTTGACCGCTCTGTCGCCCATGTCGAGAATGCACTCCACGTATGGAGGGCGGCCGGTCCGGTCACCACCCAGAATGTCGGTAGCGATGTTGTGTGCGGCAGCCTTACCCATCTGAACGGTCATGTGGCCGGTCTTGGGGAAGTTGACGGGAACCGGTGTCTCATCCACGGGCGGATAGCCGACCGCCACACCAACGGCATAGACATTGGCGAATTCCTTGTGTCTGAAACCCTCATCAGTGGGGATGAAGCCCTTGGGGTTACCCAGGCCCGGTGAACGGAGGATGGCTGGAACGCCAGCCAGTGGAGGGATGACCATGGAGTACCGAGACTCTAGAACCGCGCTGTCGGCAAGTTCTACTGCCGAGTCTGTGATCTTAGAGATCGCTGCCGATGTCCGGTAGGTGATGTCTCTGTGCTCAAACTCTCCTTCTAGAAACTGACGGGCACGGCCCATTCCACCGACACCGAAGTGTCCTAGAAACGGTTCTGGCGTGAGAAAAGTGATTGGAACCGAACTGCGTTGCTTCTGTCGTTTTAGGGCATGGTCAACTTCGAGCACAAACTCGTAGGCCGGCCCGAGGCAACTGGCCCCAGGGGCACAACCGATGACCATCGGACCCGGATTGTCCAGGAACTGTGTCCATGCGTCACCCGCCTCCACCGCCTCTCGAGGAGACATGAGCGAATGGCCCGGCCCATCAAATGGGCCAAGACCCGGTACAGCCTCGTTTGCGCTCCGATGGCCGGTAGCGACTACGAGGATGTCGTAGCCGAGGCTCTTCCCTTCGACAATGACCTCTTGAGCCTCAGGGTCGATTCGTTCCACCTCGCCGATGATGCAGTCGATCTTCCTGGCCTGAAGTGAACGCTTAATCGGAAAGGAGATCTGGTCCAACGTCTTCTTGCCCATCGTGACCCAAGGAAGAGACGGGATGAAGTAGAACCGGTCGTCTCTGGACACCACAGTGATGTCAGCCCGCTCACGGGGAAGTAGACGTCTAAGGCGGTTGGCAGTAGTCAGGCCTCCAAACGACCCACCAACAATGACGACTTGGACTCTTGGGGAGGCAACCATGGTTGTGTTCCGTCGGTTGTGATAGCAAATGGTGCTTCGACCACTCACCGTAGGCGAACCATGATTGTTGAGGCGAGCGCTACGTCCCCTCCTTGTTCCACAATGGTGCTACCAGGTTGATGAAGTTCCAGCCACTCTTCTTGGATACCGGGCTTGCGTCTAGGCGGGTGGGAGAACTACCACTAGATTTGCTATTGCCTCGGTTGTGTCTTGCGGGTGAGGTACATGGCTTCATGCTGGAGTGACAGGAGGTCGCAACATGGACAAGACTCTTTTTGTCATTAATGACCCACCCTATGGATCAGAGCGCAGCTACAATGGCCTACGTATGGCTGGCTCTTTGGCCAAACGCGATAAGCAGCACGTCCGCGTCTTCCTGATCGGTGACGCAGTTTCGTGTGCTAAAGCCGGCCAGGTGACGCCAGATGGGTATTACAAGATCGAAAACATGCTGCTTCCCATCTCCAACAAGCAGGGTGAGATCGGCGTTTGCGGCAGTTGCATGGATGCCCGAGGGATCACTGCAAGCGAACTCACCGATGGTTGCTATAGGAGCAGCATGGAGGAGTTGACGGACTGGGAGCAGTGGGCGGACAAGGTTCTCGTCTTCTAGTAGTTGTCGACGGAATCGGGAATTCGCAACCGAGTTGGAGCTGACAAGGCCGACTACCGAGTGGTCACGCGAACGTGCCGCTCATGAGGAACACTCAAGAATTATCTTTGTTGCCTCTTGGGCATCGAAGAGCGCGTAGGCATCTGCAGCCTTTTCTAGGGGCATCCGGTGGCTTACTACGACCGTGGGATCTAGAACGCCGTTCACTATCAGGTCCAGCAGACGCGAGCGGTCGTTGAAC
>JASMKJ010000227.1 GCA_030749275.1 Acidimicrobiales bacterium | reverse complement strand
AGTTCTCCTCGGTGACATGTTCGACGGGTCGGCCATGTATTGGGCAGTTGCCGTCATCGAGATCATCATCACCGAAATAGGCCTCACAACTAACGCAATACAACCCTTCATAAGTCTGAAGATCCACATCTCCGTTGTCATAGCAAGCTTGGAGGAGTTTCTGTACCGCCGAATAGTGGCGTTGTTCACTTGTCCGAATGAAATCATCGTTCGATATTCCCAGTTGCTGCCACGCATCTTGAAATCTGACAACTGTTTGGTCAGCCCATTCAATCGGCGAGCAGTCATGCTCTTCGGCAGCACGCTGAACCTTTAAGCCATGTTCATCAGTACCAGTCAGAAAGTGAACATCACGGCCTAGAAGCCGATTCCATCGTGCGACAGCGTCGGCGGTAATGGTCGTGTACGCGTGGCCAATGTGGGGTGCATCGTTCACGTAATAGATCGGGGTGGTGACGTAGTAGGGGGTGGCCACGATTGACATGGTACCGACCGGGGTTAGCGCATCCGTCGAGGTTTCTCAGTTGAGTCTTTATTCCAGCTTCTGATGAGCGAGCGCATAAACCCTATTTCGTTGCACTCCCAAGGCTATGGACACTTGGGTTACGGCACCGCTCGTCTTCGTCCCTTTTGCTAGTTCTTCTTCTAAGGCGTTAATGATCGTTTCATCACTTACCTCTTGCGCCTCAGCTGCACTAACAACTATGACCGTTTCACCCTTCACATCTCCCGAAAATCTCTCGCGTAGTTCCGCCAGGGTTCCGCGCACGCTTTCTTCATGCAACTTGGTTAGCTCTCGCATCACAGCAGCTGGACGATCGGGGCCACATGCTGCAGCAAGGTCGGAAAGGGTCTTGCCCAATCGTTTCGGTGACTCGAAGATGACGGTAGTTCTGTCTGCTAAACCGATGGCCTTTAGCTGAACGCTCCGTTCCTGCCCTTTACGAGGCAAGAAACCTTCCATCGCCCATCGTTTGGTAGGAAACCCTGAAAGCGTTACCGCCGCAACAGCTGCACTGGGACCAGGGACCACTGAAACTTGGTGCTCATTGGCAACTACGTGTTTAACCAGACGTTCCCCAGGATCAGAAATGGCTGGGGTCCCGGCATCACTGACAAGCGCCACGTCTTTACCTTGGGCAAGTAAATCCACAACAGTTGGACCGATTGAAGATTCAGTGTGCTCATTAGCGATGAGAAGCCTTTTGGCTTGTAGACCCAAAAGTTCCAAGAGCTTGCCGGTTCGACGAGTATCTTCGCAGGCTACGACTTCAACTTCTTCGAGAACCTGGCACGCTCGTCGGGAGATATCTCCTAGGTTGCCGATCGGTGTCGCAACTAGATAAAGCGTTCCTTGGTTCGTGTTTTCTTCTGGTTCGTTCATCGGGCCTGGCCTCAAACCATTGTGTCATCGGACGGTGAATCGAGACTCAAGCTCCTAAATTAAACGATCACCGTCATGATTGATATGGCGTTCTATCCGTCACACATTGAAGCGGAATTCAACGACGTCCCCGTCTCTCATCTCATAGTCCTTACCTTCAAGACGTAATTGTCCAGCCTCCCGCGCTGCCACCCATGACCCCAGAGCAAGTAGGTCATCGTGCGCGATCACTTCGGCTCGAATAAATCCTCGCTCAAAGTCTGTGTGAATTCGCCCTGCGCATTGTGGTGCCTTCCAGCCGTGCTTAAAAGTCCACGCCCGTGATTCCTTTTCTCCAGTGGTCAAGAAGGTACGAAGCCCAAGTAAGTCATGTGCAGCGCGCACGAATACTGGAAGAGCGCCTTCTCCCAGGCCTAACCCCTCCAGAAGCTCAGCTCTTTCATCGTGTGGAAGCATTGCGGCTTCGGCTTCAAGTTGAACGGAAAGGGGCAGAACTTCAGAACCGGGAAGCGCTGCGCCGAGTTCCGACGCGAGTTCAGAAGCTCCGGCTAATTGATCTTCTCCTACGTTCAGGACTGCCATGACCGGTTTATTTGTGAGCAGGAAGTGTTCTCGAAGAGCGGCTCGACGGTCTTGCGACAGATCGGCCCTATAGAGCGGGGTGCCGTCCGAAAGTAGCTGCAATGCCGACTCGAGAGCATCGACTTCAGCTACCAGACCGTGATCTCGAGGGTCAGATCGCAAGGCTTTGCGTCTACGATCGATACGGGATTCGACTGACTCGAGATCTGCAAGAGTCAGTTCGATCTCCACGACGCGTAGGTGTTCTAGAGGGTCAGTGGGGCCTGGTACATCAGCATCACTGAAAGTTCGGAGAACCAATACGAGGGCATCGACCTCTCTGATGCCCGCAAGAAACTTGTTGCCTAAGCCCTCTCCTTGGCTGGCACCTTCAACTAGGCCCCCAATATCGACAAACTCAGTTGTAGAGTTGACGATTTTTTCACTCCCACTCATCTCCGCGAGGGCTTCAAGACGATAATCCGGGACTTTAACGACTCCCACATTTGGGTCCGTGGTGGCGAATGCATAGGGAGCAGCGAGTGCTCCTCCACCCGCTAGGGCGTTGAAGAGTGACGACTTACCTGCATTGGGCAATCCAACGAATCCAAATCTTTCCATTGGCAGGCGAGGTTACCGTCGCGCGCAGTGAAGTCACCCAACGGCTGTGAACGGTACTTCAGCCTGTGAAAGAATCTAAAGACAAAGTCATTTTGGGGAGGATGCTGTGGGACCACTAAGCGGAGTCAAAGTTGTTGAGTTAGCTGGGA
>JASMKJ010000226.1 GCA_030749275.1 Acidimicrobiales bacterium | reverse complement strand
CCTGATAGAGAACCACTTCGCCCGGGCTTTCATCAACGCCGGCTAAAAGTCCTCCCACCATCGCGCACTCCGCACCAGCAGCTATTGCTTTGGCGAGGTCACCCGAAAACTGCATCCCTCCATCAGCGATAACCGGTGTATCGGATTCAGTAGCAGCGGAAGCACAATCAAACACAGCAGTGATTTGGGGTACACCGACCCCTGCGACTACTCGAGTGGTGCAAATTGATCCCGGTCCGATACCTACCTTGATGCCATCAGCACCCACGTCTATTAGGGCTCGCGTGGCTTCGGAAGTAGCCACGTTCCCGGCAACAACGTCAACTGAATAGTTGGCCTTGATCTTGGCGACCATTTCAATGACGTCTCGACTATGACCGTGGGCTGTGTCGACGACCAGTACGTCCACATCACGCTCAATTAACGCCGCGACTCGGTCATCGACACCGGGGCCAACCCCGACGGCCGCCGCGACCAGCAGACGTCCACGCTCATCTTTTGCCGCATCTGGGTACTGGATCTTTTTTTCGATGTCTTTAACGGTGATCAAACCGATTAATCGAAAGTCGTCGTCGACGATGGGTAGCTTTTCGATTCGATGCTCGCCCAAAACAACTTGGGCTTCTTCAAGGGTGGTGCCTGCTTGAGCCGTTACTAAACCACTCGAAGTCATGACCTCTGAAACGGCCTGCCCGTAGTCGGTCTCGAATCGGAGATCCCGATTCGTCAAGATGCCAACAAGCCGGTGTCCTTCATCGGTAATCGGGACACCGCTGATCTTGAATCGACCCATCAATTCTTCCGCTTGAGCCAAAGTAGCGTCGGGGGGCAAAGTGATCGGCTCAACGATCATTCCAGACTCGGATCGTTTGACCTTGTCAACTTCGTTTGCTTGATCATCAATGTCAAGGTTTCGGTGCACCACTCCGATCCCTCCGTGACGTGCCATCGCTATCGCTAACCGAGCTTCTGTGACGGTGTCCATTGCCGCGCTGGCAACAGGAATGTTTAGGTTGATGTTCCTACTGAAGCGGCATTTGGTGTTGACCGCATCCGGTAACACTTCGGATGCCGCCGGAACGAGGAGAACGTCATCGAAGGTCAGGCCCTCTACAGCGAATTTTTCATCCTCTGCTGGAAAGGAAAATGAAGAGGAAGCCATAAGGAACGATACCTCGGGTTCCTTCGTAAGGTGTGCACTAGTCGTCTACCGTATGCGCGACGACAGGAACGGTATGGCTGACTTTCAACAACAAGGCTCAATTACCACGCTGCACCGGTTGAACCGCTATGGGAATGATGAGGCCTTGACGTATTTATCTCAGCGTGACGTCGGTAACCGGGTGGCGTTAATTTTGCCGTGTCTGATTAGTGAGGTCGATGGCCCCGCATTGCCCCTGATGGTCGAAGAACTATCGGAACTCGAGTGGGTGGGCCGGGTGATCGTCGGGGTTGACGGCGCGGACGACGGTTCGTTCGAAGCTGCACAAACATTGTTTTCTCAACTTCCCCAAGCCACCACAGTCATTTGGAATGACAGTAACGGAATGAAAGAATTTGATCGAAGGGTCGGCATCGCTCCTGGAACTGGTAAGGGCCGAAACCTTTGGCGGTCTTTGGGTGTGGCCAACGGTTTTGCCCATATTGACACCGTTGTGGTTCACGATGCTGACATTTCGACTTATGAAGCTTCATTCGTTGCGAGGCTTGCTCACCCAATAGTTGACGAACGACTCGGATTCGATTTCGTAAAGGGGTTTTACCCGCGGTTTGATGAGGCAGGTTTGAATGGGCGTCTCACTCGCCTGTTAGTAGGACCCTTGTTGGGGTCGCTGATTTCCTTGGCTCCAGACAACGCCGATCTCAAGTATTTGGAGTCTTTTCGATATCCGTTAGCGGGAGAGTTCGCGTCGCGAATATCGGTGGCAAATTCAATAGCTATGCCTGAGCATTGGGGCGTCGACATCGCTTTGTTGACCGCGGCGCGATCTTTGGGTGCTGCTGTCGCTCAAACAGATCTGACAGACCGATACGACCACAAGCATCAATCGCTTTCGGTCGATGATGCGGATTCGGGTCTCCATCGTATGGCTCGGGATGTCATCAGCACACTCCTGTCTGTTGCCGATCTCGATGAGGTGGATGCATCCACTTTTGATGAACGACTTAACCACGCTGTTTCGGCTCATCGAGCGAACGCCATTAGTAACGGGATCCCGGTAAATGAACCTGACGAGGCAGCTGCAGGCGCCTTATTTTCGAAACTCGTGCGCGAACGTCAGTCTCCTTTACCTTCCGACCTTCCATCCTGGGAACAACTTCGTCTTGAATTCCCCGACTGCGTTCAGGATCTGGCATCGGTCGTAGAAAGCCAAAACACGTCCCCTGGAGCGACGAGAAGTTCTCCATGAATTTCTTGGTCTGAGAGCAAGTCGAAACTGGGTTCGGAGACATCGCACTTCGATTGAGTGAAACCCAGATTGGCGATGATTCGCACAGAGGACTCCCCATCTCCGCGAAGAATCCCCAGAAGAGGGCTTTCGAGGTCCATTATTTGTTGGCTTGCTTCAGGGTGAAACGCTGAAATCCCTTGGCGCAGGCTCAGTCTTCTGAGCAGCTCGTCTCGTGCCGTCTTTCTGGAACCAATCAATGTTGCGTGACGAGCAGCGGTACTCCGCTTGGGTCTATTCAACGCTCGGCTGTGACCTTCTCTCTCGGCGGCCTCTATGTCATTGGGTTCGCCTTCGACCGCTGGAAGGTAGTACGCGGGTATTCCTCGCAAACTCGCTAACAGGGTGTGGGCCGTCAACAAGCGATCGATTCCTAACAGTGACGGTGCTGAAATGTTCAGTTCGTAGGGGCGGATTTCCTGTCCGTCGCTTCGTCCAGACCAAGTCCCGTTCGCCTCGACGGAAGCGTTCACGAGGGCTTGAATTTTTTCGAGATTCAAGATGCCTTCGGCTGGTCGTAGACCAATACCGTCGTGGCTCGCGAAGAAGTTGAGCAACGTGGTGGATTCGGGTGGTTGTTCAGCTTCGCGTAACCAGTTGGTGATCTCAGTGCTGGAACCAAATGTCAATGCGTATGCGAGGAGCGGAGCGAGCGTGAAGTTGTAGGCCATGTGAGCCTGTTCACCGTCACGTAGATATGAGAGGTTCTCATCGTGTGGGACATTGGTTTCGGTAATCAGCGCGGCGTTCGGGCTACGCCACGCCAAGAGATCTCTGAGTAGTCGCACTAACTCATGAGTTTCTTCGAGATGAACACAGGCCGTGCCCACACGTTTGTGAGCGTAAGCCACTGCATCAAGACGGAACCATCGAACTCCCGCTACGAGCAGCGTTTCTATGACTCTGAGCATCTCCATCAGAACTTCGGGCTCTGACCAGTCCACGTCGATTTGATCGGGTCCAAAAGTGCACCACAGATACTTGGTGCCAGCCGCAGTTTCACAAGGAACCAAAAGATCGGATGTTCGAGGTCTCACAACCGCTGACAAGTCATCGTTTTTCGACGCCGTCTTAAGGCAACTACGCCCAGGTTCCGCATCGGCTCGGAATTGTTCGACCCAACGATGTGAGGAGCTGACGTGGTTGAGCACCAAATCTGCCATGACTCGGTGGTCTGAAGATATGGATCTGATGTTGGCCCAACTTCCGAATTTTTCGTCAACTTCGTGGTGGTCCACGATCGCGAACCCTCCGTCGGAACTTGAGGGAAAGAAGGGAAGTATGTGAACCGTTGGAAACACCTCTGTCGTCTCTCTTAAGACAGCTTCGAGGCATACAAGCGACGGTCGGTTATTTTCGACGACTTGGTCCGGGTAACAAATCAAGATCGCGTCTCGTTGGGACCACCTTGTTGATTCGGTAGCGACTTCGGGGTGACCCAACACCGCCATGCACCGCTCGAAAAGGTCGCGTTCATCATGGTTGGGGTAGAGCTTTCCCAACCGATCACAGATTCGTTGTTCTAAAGACATCACGGCGTACCGCCGCCAACTAACTCAATTCTTGGAGGTCGGTTAGGACCGTTGCAGCATGCTCCGCTAGATCTGGTTTGTCACGGAAGTCATACACTTTGGCCACAACCCCATTGGGGTCGATTAGAAAGCTTGTTCTTCGGGGCCACCCGGCAAAATCATGGTCTGGTTCACGGGCCACCCCATATAACTCTCCTACAGCACGATCTGGGTCTGAAAGGAGCGCATACGGAAAGCTTTCTTTTTCGGCGAAGGCCTTCTGTTCTTCGACTGTGTCGAAGGAAGCACCCAAGATCGCGACGTTGGCCGCCTCGAAGTCCGGGGCTCGATCACGGAGCCCCTGTCCTTGAGTCGTTCAACCCGGGGTCGCTGCTTTGGGGTACCACCAAAGCAGTATCCACTGTCCGACGTAGTCGCCAAGCGACACTTCATTTGCATCCTGGTCGAGCAAGGTAAAAGGTGGTGCCGCAATTCCAGCCTCAAGCATTAGGGTCCTCCATCGTCTGCTCTTGCAGATTAGGAGGATTCAGGTCGACTGGCACGTTATTTTCGGTTTCAGTCATTCGGACCTAGTGTTAGTTCATGCATCCACTTTCCATGATGACCGCAGAAGAAATTGAAACCTGCGTTGACATATTGCGTGACGCTGGCCGAATCGATGACACGTCTACCTTTCACGGCTGTTGTATTTATGAACCACCGAAGGACGAAGTCGCTGCTTGGCGACCTGACGATGGCACCGACCGACGGCTGGACTTAGTGGTTCGCCACTCGGGAGAGGTCTACGAAGCTCGGGTTTCGGTAACTCGTCGGGAGGTAGATCGTTGGGAGGCTGTCCCTGGGGTTGTGCCTCGAGTCGGGTTCGTCGAGCTGTTCAAGGTAATGGAAGCTTGTAGAAACGACCCAAATTTTCAAGAGGCTTTGCGTCACCGGGGCATCACTGACCCCTCTACCGTGCAAATAGATCCGTGGCCGACTGGTGACTACGGCTTCGAGTTCGAGGATGGTCGACGAGTTCAGCGATGCATTGCTTTTCACCGGCCAAGCCCTAGCGATAATGGCTATGCGTTTCCGATCGACGGCTTAATGGTCCATGTTGATGTGGACAGCTTGGAGGTCTTACACCTAGAAGATTTTGGTCAGTGGCCACTACCCACAGAACGTGGGAATTACGACGTCGACGCGGTGATTAGCGATTATGGACCCCTGCGAGAAGACTTGAAGCCCGTGGAGATAACCCAACCGGAAGGGACCAGTTTTTCTGTTGACGACAACGAGATCACGTGGCAGAAGTGGCGGTTCCGGATGGTCGTTGACGACACCGAAGGCCTAGTGATTCATCGGGTCACCTATACACAAGATGGAGTAGAAAGGCCCGTTGTCGACCGAGCTTCATTAGCCGAAATGGTGGTTCCTTACGGCGATACCCGTCCCAGTCAAACGTTCAAGCATGCTCTCGATTCGGGTGAGTACGGGTTGGGTATGACCGCAAACTCACTGACCCTCGGTTGTGATTGTTTGGGTGAAATCTTTTATCTCGACGCTGTTCAGATGCTTGACGACGGGTCCGTCGTTACCACAGGTAACGCCATCTGTATTCATGAGGAGGACTTCGGTATCGGCTGGAAGCATACGGACATGCTGACTGAGGAAGTTGAAGTGCGTAGATCGCGACGATTGGTGGTGAGCAGCATTTCGACGGTCGGGAATTACGAGTATGGCTTTTTCTGGTACTTCCATCTCGATGGTTCCATCAAGCTTGAGATCAAGTTGACTGGCATACTGACCACTCGAGCCCATGTCGACGGCGACGACCTGACGTTCGCTCGACAGATAGCTCCCAATGTCGCGGGACCGATCCATCAACACATTTTCTGTATACGGCTTGATATGGCCGTTGACGGGAACACCAACAACGTGGTTGAGGTCAACACCGAACCACTACCCCCCGGCCCCGACAACCCTTACAACACCGCGTTCGCTGCACGCGAAACTCTTCTGACGTCCGAACACTCAGCTATGAGAGAGACAAACTCAGCGTCCAGCCGTTACTGGAGGATTGAGAGTTCAGAGAAAACGAACCGACTGGGACGTCCGACTGCTTATCGGTTGTTGCCCTCCTCAACGGCAACAATGTTTGCTTCGGAAGATTCTCCTCATGCGCAGCGCGCTATGTTCGCCAAGCACAATTTGTGGGTGACGCCAACGGTGCAGTCTGAACGTTATGCGGCAGGCGACTACCCCACCCAGAGAAACGCCGGGGAAGGCCTGCCAAGCTTTACCGCCAACAACCGTCCGGTATCTGACACCGACGTAACTCTTTGGCACAGTTTCGGACTCACCCATGACGTCCGAGTTGAGGATTATCCGGTGATGCCCACAGAATACGTTGGATTCATGCTCGTCCCCGATGGATTCTTCAGTAGGAATCCCGCCATTGATGTCCCTCCCACTGAGGCGGGTCATTGCCATTAGGTTCGAATTGTTCTCAGGAGCCAAAGCGACGAACATAGGGCTGTGAAAACAACATTGGAGGGCCGTTATGCGAATTATCTCTGACCCCCTAGTGCGTGCAGAGTCAATGCACGCAACGAAACTGGCGTTCGTCTGCGGTGATCGCACGAGGACCTTCGAAGAGTTCGTAGATAGATGTCGAAGAGTAGGCCCAGTTCTTGATCAACTCGGAGTTAATTCCGGCGATCGCGTTGGCTTGCTAGCGGCTAACTCCGACGTTTACGCCGAGTTGTACTGCGGTGTACCTGCCGCTGGGCGAGCGATCGTTCCTTTGAATGGTCGCTGGGCTCAGCCCGAGTTGGCGTACGCCCTAGAAGACGCTGGTGCCAAGCTTTTGATCACAGACCAAGAGACCGGAGCTCTAAACGAATCTGTCGATCAAGTCGTCACTCTTGATGAATACGAACAGCTTCTTTCGGGAAACTCACCCTCGGAGTTTGCCGACACACAGGAGGATGATCTCGCCGGGCTGTTTTATACCGGTGGCACTACAGGTAAGAGCAAAGGTGTCATGCTCAGTCATCGAAACCTCATCGCGAACACTTTGCACAGTCAGATCACGATGCCCGTGACCGGGGATGACACCTACCTGGTTGTTGCACCAATGTTTCACGCGGCTGGGTCTAACGCTGTACTTCAGTGCTTGGCTCTAGGCGTCTGTCAAGTCGTTGTCCCGGCTTTCGAACCTAACTTGTGTCTCGATCTAATTGAGAAGTACCGGTGTTCGGTGACTTTGGCCGTTCCCACCATGGTGGCAGCACTCGTCGAAGCTCAATCAGCGAATCCTAGGGACACATCTAGTCTGACCCTTATTTGTCATGGCGCTTCGCCTATTGCCACTCAAGTGTTAAGACGAGCTCACGAAGAGTTCCCTAAGGCTGAATTACTCCATCTTTATGGCGCTACGGAGACTGCTCCGCTCGTAACAGGGCTACGGCACGAAGAGGAACTTATTGGAACGAGTCGAGGAAAATCTGTGGGGCACCCTTCGCTCGGGGTGTCTTTGAGAATCGATGCACCAGCGGGAGAAGCAGGTGAGGTTTTGGTTCAAGGCCCCAACGTTATGCAGGGGTATTGGAATAAGCCGGAACAAACAGCGGCAGCTTTAGAGGACGGTTGGTATCGAACAGGAGACATTGGATATCTGGACGATGAGGGTTACCTGTATCTCGTTGATCGAGCGAAGGACATGATTATTTCGGGTGGAGAAAACGTTTACTGTTCCGAGGTGGAAGAAGTCATCTATCAAAATCCGAAAGTGTTGGAGGCCACTGTCTTCGGAGTTCCTAACGAACAGTGGGGTGAGCAAGTGCATGCTGTGGTTGTACCTAGAGACGAGAGTCTGACCCCAGAAGAACTGATTGAGTTTTGCAGAGAATCACTGGGGGGATACAAGCTTCCCAGATCGGTAGAGTTTCGCTCAGAGGAGCTTCCGAAATCGGGTCCGGGCAAGGTCCTAAAGCGCGAACTGAGAGCCCCGTACTGGGAAGGAAAAGATAGGTCAATCAACTGATCTGACTTCCGTGCATCAAGATCAAAGCAACAGACAATGAATCCAGCGGAAAGCGTCGTCGTTTCTAGCCGTAGTGTTTCTGGCAGACACCAAGTGCTCCGGACAACGTCGCCACGAAAGGAACCATGAAACTCGCACTAATGCTTGGCTACTCCGGGGGCAAACTCCGACTGCCAATGGCGCAAATCAAGCTGGCCGAAGAACTGGGCTACCACTCGGTATGGACTGCCGAAGCGTACGGCTCTGATGCTATGACTCCACTCGCCTATATCGCCGCCCACACCGATCGAATAAAACTAGGCACGGGGATTATCCAACTAGCGGGTAGGGCACCGGCTATGGCGGCTATGCAAGCGCAAACTATTGATGCTCTAGCTGGGGGGAATCGGATGATTGTCGGGCTGGGCGTCTCCGGGCCCCAGATCGTCGAAGGCTGGTATGGCCAACCTTGGGGTAAGCCGTACTGGCGATTGCGCGACTACATCCAAATCATGAGAAAGGTTTTTGCTCGTGACGAACCCGTCACGCATGACGGTCGGGAGTATCAACTTCCATTTGTTGGCGAAGGCTCGCTTGGTCTCGGGAAGCCGTTGACCTCTATTTTGCACACTAACGCTGACCTTCCTATTTGGTTGGGAAGCGGGTCGGAAGCAACTGTCAAATTGACTGCCGAATTATGCGACGGGTGGTTGCCAATGCACTTCGTGCCTGGACGGATGAACCACTTTCGTCCGTGGATTGAAGAGGGTTTCGAACGAGCGCGACGTCGAGGAGTCGACAAAGATTGGCGAGATTTTGAAATCATCGGGCAGTGCCCGGTGCAGATCACGGATGATCTAACACCTGTGTTTCGTCAAGCCAAAAACAACATCGCTTTGTACACAGGCGGGATGGGACATAAAGACATCAATTTCCACAACCAGCACATGGTGCAGCGCGGCTATCCAGATGTTGCCGAACGTGTCCAAGAACTTTATTTGGCCGGTCGAAAGGAGGAGGCTGCTGAATCCATTCCGGACGAATACGTTGACGAGGCTGGGCTTTACGGATCCCCTGATCGCATAAGACAAAGATTCCTTCAGTGGTCCGATAGTGGATTGACCGGCTTAAACATCAACACCGGTCAAGAAGAAGCAATTCGACTCATGGCCGATTTGGCTGGGACGAACAAGTAGCAGTAGGAAGATATTGTGGAATCAGCGGCTTTTAGCTTGGGAGATAATCTGGCCCATCCGGTGACTGGGCAATTACTGTCGGAAGCCGAGCGGCACCGCCAGTTGATTCGCTACTCAGTTTGGGCTGCCGAATCTGGCTTCGATGCCATCCACATAGGTGAGCATCACTTCAACGACTACATGCTGAGTTCGCCGCCGGTTGTCTTATCCGCGATCGGCGAGCGCGTACCGGATCTCATTTTGTCGACCGCTGTCACTCTGGTACCAACGCTCGATCCAGTGCGGGCTGCCGAGGACTACTCCACACTCGACAACCTTTTTCCCGGTCGGGTTGAGATAGTCGCCGGGCGAGGAAATTTGTTCAGCCGGAGTTACCCCGCGTTCGGGTTGGATGTACAAGACGCCCGAGGAATATTCGAGGAGAAACTCGAACTATTCCAAATACTTCTCCGCGAGGAGAACGTGACGTGGTCTGGGAGGTTTCGAGGTCCACTTGAGAACATCACCATTCGGCCTAGACCCACTAGAGATCTGCCGATCTGGATCGGCGCTGGTTCGGCTGCTTCGGCATTACTGGCCGCGAAGTTAGGGTGCCACCTGATGCTTCCGTCTGTCTTTGGTCACCCAAAGATGTTCGTGCCAATCGTTGAGCAATACAAAGAAGCCTGGGTAGAAGCGGGACGAAATCCTGAGGAAATCGTCATCGGGTCATGTTGCCACGCCTTTGTTGGGTCCGACCGGGCAGACATGAGAGAAAGGTTTGTTCCTCGTTACGGTCATTATTGGAACTTCGTTGATCAACTAGTAAGCGACAACACAGGCGGAAAAGTCCAGATGCCATTTGATCTTGAGTCTTTCTTAGCCGGTCCGGCGGTAGCAGGAAGTTCTCAAGAGTGCATAGATCGCATGGGCGAACTTCACCAGTTATTGGGACATAATCGGCAGTTGTTTATGTTCGATTTGGGTGGGGTTTCCGACGGCGAGTTGGAGGAAACAGTGCGCCGGTTTGGAGAAGAGGTTCTCCCGTACCTCCCTGACTAGGTATTAGCGAGACCACTGCACTATGTGTTCTGGTGCAGAGATTCCGTCTTTGAGGCGCGGGTCTGGAATGGGTTCCCCTACCTTTATCCCGAGTGGCAACACCCCAGCCCAGGTGTCAAGCGAGTAGTCCTCTTCGTCGTCAATCGGCGGCCCTGTTCGGACTTTCGAAGACGCTTCACCTAGGGGCATCGAAAGCACCAAGGTTCCTTTCACTTCCTTTTCATGGTGTGGCCGAGTGCCTTCAACCCGTCCGGGGATGACGTGGTCGCTAATGACATCGAGAGCTCGCGATTTCTCGTCGAAGTCTTCGACAAGAGATGCTCTCCCCATGAGGACGACGGAGCGGTAGTTCATTGAGTGGTGCATCAAAGATCTAGCTACAACAAGTCCGTCAAGAAGGCTGACTGTGACGCATAGTTGCGTATCACGTCCTTCGCGGAGGAGTCGACTTGCAGGAGAACCATGAAGGTAAAGCGTTTGGTCGTCGCGCCCGTAGATCATTGGAATTACGACTGGTCCTTCGGGGGTAACCAACCCAACGTGAGCGAGCAGGCCTTCATCCAAAATTGAAGCGATTGTCTCACGAT
>JASMKJ010000225.1 GCA_030749275.1 Acidimicrobiales bacterium | reverse complement strand
GAAGGTGTTCACATACCTCAGGTAGTTGAGACATCGCGGCAATTGTTTCCGGCCGCAGATCTTTTGGATGTGGGCTGGTGTATCGCACTCTTCGAATGCCTTCGATCTCGGAGACCGAGCCAAGTAGGTCTGAGAAAAGGGGACGTGCAGTGTGACGTCCCTGCGTCCAGGCGGGACCAACGAGTTGTTCGCAATCCTTGGGCAATTCCGTGCCCCTCAGTTTGAGAGTGAGATCGCGACCGTAACTGTTGACGTTCTGGCCAAGGAGAGTGATTTCCGTGATTCCAGCTGCCGCGAGTTGTCGGACTTCCTCTACTAGCTCCCCGTAGGGACGAGAAATCTCCTTCCCTCGGACCGAAGGAACTATGCAGAAGGCGCATGAGTTGTCGCATCCAATTTGGATGGTCACCCACGCCGCGTGATTGGCTTCTCGCTTCACCGGGAGTGCTGAAGGGAATGCTTCAGATTCCTCGAAAATTTCGGTGATGGGTCCGTTAGTTCGAGCTTCCGCCAGTAGCTGGGTTGCGCGTTCAACGTTGTGGGTGCCAAACACCACATCGACGTGAGGGGCTCTCTGTTGGATCGTGTCACGGTCTTTTTGAGCGAGGCATCCACCGACTGCTATCTGAAGGTCTGGCCGATCTGCTTTCAACTTTTTGAGATTTCCTAGTTGCCCATAGAGTTTGTTGTCAGCGTTCTCTCGAATGCAGCAGGTGTTTAACACAATGACATCGGCATCCTCGAAGGACTCGACTTGTTTCATACCGTCTGTTTCGAGCAGGCCCGCTATGCGTTCCGAGTCGTGCTCGTTCATTTGGCACCCATAAGTGCGAACTAAATACCGAAGATTCACCCTTACTAGGTTATTGGGCAACATAGCGAGGTGAACTCGGTTCAAGCTGCATCGCTCGGAGAATCCTTCTCGTTCTATCTGCGAGTGAACGCGAAGTGCTCCGTCATGTTGTCCCTTATCTCTGACATGTGACCGAGATATTGCTTCATAGTTCCGTTGTAATTGCCATCTTGACGCCGGTTTTCGGCTCCCTCGAAGTTGTAGTACCCGGGGGTGCAATCGCGGTTCCTGCTTGTTTTCCCGCGATGGGCGATGACTTCTTGCACCCAACGTTCTTCGGCTTCATATGTGCAGTCCAGGCTGTGAATGTCGTTTTGTCGGACAAAATCGATGCACTCCGCTATATGTTCACCCTGACTATTCAGCACATCTGTCAAGTTGAAAGCAAAGAATGCTTGGTAGCCGCCCATGATGAAGAGGTTGGGGTAGCCGTGGGAATGTATGCCGAGCAAGGTCCGAATTCCATCGGAATACTTGACGTTTAGGTCTCGTCCATCTTCACCAACGATTTGGTTGTAGATACCGGTTTGTTGCACCTCGAAACCGGTGGCGTAAATCAAGACATCGACCTCATATTGAATGCCGTCGAATTCGGGGCCTTTTTCATTTATCTGAGTAATGCCCTCCCCCTTGGTGTCGACGAGGGTGACGTTAGGTCGGTTGAAAGACGGCAGGTATTCGTTGTGAAAACACGGGCGCTTGCACATAAGCATGTACCAAGGTTTCAAGGATTCGGCGGTCTGGGGGTCTTCCACGACCTCATCGATCCGTTTGTGGATCCGCATCATCGCGTCAATATTCGCGTTTTCTTGCCGCTGGATTTTTTCCTCGCGAGACATTGCTGCTCTTCTCGCTTTGACAGCGTCAGATACCTGCGGGCCCTCTATAGCTCGGGCTCTTCGTTTTGCTTGCCAGCCAGGTGCCAAGGTAGATGCCCATTCCGGGTCAGTTTCCCAATCGTCCCTGACATCGATTGAAGACGGTGTTCGTTGGAAGATGAAAAGCTCTTTGGAGGCCTTCGCTAACTCCGGAATCGCTTGAACCGCGCTAGCGCCGGTCCCAATAATCCCTACACGTTTGTCGCTAAGGTTCTCCAGCTTCGCTCCGGTGTAGTCGTAGTCCCAGCGAGAAGTGTGGAAGGAGTGACCAACAAATCTTTCGATACCGTCGATCTTGGCAAGCTTCGGCTTGGAGAGTGTCCCGTTGGCGCACACCACGAATCGTGCACGAATGCGGTCACCTCGGTCGGTTCCCACGATCCAGGTTTCTGACTCGTCTTCCCAAACCGTAGAAGTGACTGTTGTGCCAAATACCGCCAAGTCATAGAGATCGAACCGTTCAGCGATCTTTTTGCAGTACTCGTAGATCTCTTGCCCCCCGGCGTAATGACGACTGGGCACATATCCAGTTTCATCCAAAAGGGGTAGGTAGTCGTACGCCACAACGTCACAGGCCACACCCGGGTATCGATTCCAGTACCAGGTTCCGCCTACATCAGCGCCTCGTTCAACGATTCTGATGCTGTCGACACCTTTTTCTCTGAGTCGTGCCGATGTCAGCAATGCGGAGAAGCCGCCGCCTATGAAAAGGACTTCAACTGTGTCGTTGAGAGTCTCCCGGTCCGATACTTCATGACCGTAAGGGTCAACGGCGTACTTGGCCAGATCGCCGGTCAGATCGGAGGTGTAGCTGTCCGTTCCGGGGGGGCGGTAATCCAATCGTAAGTCGCGCTCGGTCGCGAACTTGTCCTTGATTTGGTCGTAATACTCCTGGGGCGGCCGCTCCTGATTGTCACGGCTGTAATCAAAATTAAAGATATTTTGCGGCTTGTCTTGCTTGTCAGCCATCACACTCATTCCTAGAGAACACTTCGGTTTGCCCAAAGCTATAGCCCCAACAGCTTGTGTGACCGTTAACCCACAGATTTACCTTCGGTTCAAAACCGGAAACTAGAAACTAAGCGGGTCTTGAGCGACAGAATTGGCGGATCTGGCGTAACTACTCGTCGATAGCGTCAACCGGGTCTTCAACTTCCAGCTCTGTGTCCGTTGCTTCAGGTTCCGCGCCCAAATCTCCCATACCTAGTTGGGACCTGATCCGTCCATCAATTTCGACCATGATTTCCGGATTTTCGGTCAGGAATTGTTTGGCATTTTCCCTGCCTTGCCCGAGCTGTTCCCCTTCGTAGGTATACCAAGCACCAGATTTCTTGACGATTCCTTGTTCAACTCCAACGTCGACCAGCGAACCTTCACGGCTAATTCCTTTTCCGTACATGATGTCGAATTCTGCCTGTCGGAACGGTGGAGCAACTTTGTTCTTCACAACTTTGATCCGTGTTCGTCCACCGGTGATTTCTCCATCAGATTTGATGGCTTCTATCCGACGAATATCGATACGAACCGATGAGTAAAACTTGAGCGCTCGTCCACCAGGTGTCGTTTCGGGACTGCCAAACATCACACCGATTTTTTCTCTCAATTGGTTGATGAAAATACAGATGGTTTTCGTTTTATTGAGGTTGGCTGTGATTTTACGTAGCGCTTGGGACATTAAACGCGCTTGCAGACCGACGTGTGTATCACCCATTTCGCCTTCGATTTCAGCTCTGGGAGTAAGCGCCGCCACCGAGTCGATAACAACTACGTCAATAGCACCCGAACGAATCAGCATGTCCGTGATTTCAAGCGCTTGTTCCCCTGTATCAGGTTGAGAAATGAGCAACTCATCGACGTCCACACCAATGTTTTTTGCGTATTCCGGATCCATCGCGTGCTCAGCGTCTACATAGGCACAGATTCCTCCAGTCCGCTGTGCTTCTGCGACGACATGCATCGCCAAGGTTGATTTACCTGATGCTTCGGGGCCATACACCTCAACTACGCGACCTCGTGGAAGACCGCCAATGCCGAGGGCCATATCTATAGCGAGGCTGCCGGATGACACCGCTTCAACCTTCATTTGACCTCGTTCCCCCATTTTCATGACGGAACCTTCTCCAAATTGGCGCTCAATCTGCGCCAATGCCATATCGAGTGCTTTTTCTCGTTCCACGCTGCATGTCCTCCTCGGACGGGTATTTGACTCCATGTGAAGCCAACTGTGGTGAATGGGCAAATAGTTAGCCCTGATGGTGGAAACCGTACGAACGGGGTCGGACCCCGAAAATGTACGGACAGAATTAAGGTACATACGAACACTTGTTCGGTCAAGTATCGAACAAATGTTCCGCGACGAAGGATCTTGAGCATTTCATGGTGGAACCCGCGAGACTTTGACAATGAGCAGTTACCTAGCCGATACAGACTTCGAACTTTTGAAGATTGAGCGCGTCGATGGTGTGGCGTTTGTCACCATCGATGCTCCACCAATGAACGTCATGACTCCTCCCCTCTTTCGTGAGTTAGCGAAATTTGGGGCTCAGGTCGCGGAAGACGATTCCGTGCGGGTCGTGGTGCTAAGAAGTGACGATCCAGACTTTTTCATAGCTCATTTCGATGTTTCGGCAATTCTGGAATTCCCTGTGGAAGGCCCCGCTGAAAAACCCCGAGAGCTAGCTGGGTTTCATCTCATGTGTGAGACCTATCGAACAATGCCTAAGGCGACCATCGTGGAAATCGGCGGTCGGGTAGGTGGGGGTGGCAGTGAGCTGTCCATGTCCTGCGACATGCGATTTGGAGCGGCAGGTAAAACCGTCGTCAATCAGATGGAAGTTCCTATCGGAATTCTTCCTGGGGGAACCGGGACTCAGCGGTTACCTCGCCTCGTCGGGCGAGGTCGAGCAATGGAAATAGTGTTGGGAGGCGTCGATGTTGATGCCGAGACCGCCGAAGATTGGGGTTATCTCAATCGCGCTTTACCCCCAAAGGAGTTGCGTCCTTATGTGAGTGATCTAGCACTCCGCATCGCCTCATTCCCCCCTCATGCGGTGGCATTAGCCAAAGAAGCCGTAAATAACGCGGACACGTTGCCGTTAAGCGAGGGGTTAATGGAAGAGCGGTATCTGTTCCAAAAGCTTCTCAGGACCAAAGAGGCCGAGCCAGCGATGCGTAGCTTCTTAGAAGCTGGTGGCCAAACCCGCGAAGCGGAGAAGAGGATGGGAGAGTTGGTTACCGAGGTCGATTGGTCGTAACCGCTACCTCGACTGTCGGGGTTTAGGGGCGAAATGCCGGGGCGACGTACTCAATGAAGAGGTCCATCGATTCTTTTTTGCGGTCGAGCGGTCCGAACGTGAAGTCAGGGACAATCAATTCATCGAGCCCCGCCTCTGCGTAATCTCCGACGATGTCAACAACTTCGGTTGGTGTTCCAACAATGGTGGCGCGACCAAAGTCCTGGTCTCGAAAACGCTCGAGCTTTTCCTCGCTCTCCGCAATAAACATCAGGGCGCATGCTGATCGTTGAATTTCGGTTGAGTCGCGTTCTACGTCGTCGCAATGAGCATCGAGTACGGCGCACAGTTCTGCAATGTCCTCGGGCATCCCCCAGTAGTTCCATTCATCTGCGTGAAGCGCCGCTGTGCGCAACGTGCGTTTACGGCCACCTCCTCCAATCATCAACGGAATCTTGGTTTGGATCGGCTTTGGGTCAAGCGGGGCATCGACAACCGTATAGTGCTCGCCTTGATAATTGGTACGACCATTGGTCAGTAGAGAAACAATGATCTCCACCGCCTCGTCAAGGCGATCGAGGCGACCCTTTACCGTAGAAAATTCAAAGCCGTACTTTTCGTGTTCGTTCTCCTGCCAACCAGCACCTAAACCAAGCACTACGCGTCCGCCTGATATGTGATCGATCGTCGCTGCGATTTTTGCGGTAAGAGCTGGAT
>JASMKJ010000224.1 GCA_030749275.1 Acidimicrobiales bacterium | reverse complement strand
GCCCAGCTCATGGACGATATGGATCTGCAATGGCAGACCCAACAGCTCGCCCAACACCTACAGGAAGCGTTCCCGGATATGAACTGGGACCAGAGCTACGAATTTGGTGGCGATCAGCAACTAAATATGCCCGAAGCCACCGATGTGATGCAGCAACTAGGAGATCTTGACTCCTTGCAACAAATGCTGCAGAACGCCTCTAACCCCGGTGCCCTCGCTGAAGTAGATCCCCAGCGAGTCGAAGAGCTTCTCGGACGCGAATCGGCTGAAGCGCTTCAACGTCTCAGCGAAATGGCCCGACTGCTTGAAGAAAATGGTCTTGCGGAAAATAAGGAAGGTCGGCTTGAACTTACGCCTCGCGCCTTGCGAGCGATTGGCCAAAATGCTCTCGGTGATCTCTTCAACAAATTGATGGACGACAAGGTCGGGAGCCACCGAATCGACCGAACTGGAATTGGTCACGAACGAGCGTATGAAACCAAACCTTACGAATTCGGTGACAATTTCAACCTCAACATCGAACAGACAGTTCGTAACGCCATCGGTCGAACCGGCCGAGGCACTCCTGTGCGACTTACTCCCGATGATTTCGAAATTGAACGGACCGAGATGACAACGCGAGCATCAACAGTGCTGATGTTGGACCTCTCGCTGTCGATGCCAATGCGCGACAACTTTCTTCCCGCCAAGAAGGTGACCATGGCGCTGCACTCGTTGATCAGTTCCCAATACCCGCGTGACTATTTGGGATTAGTGGGGTTTGCTGAATCAGCTTTCGAGTTCAAGGCACCGCAGCTTCCCGAAGTGTCCTGGGATTATGCCTATGGAACCAATATGCAGCACGGGTTCATGATCGCGCGACGGTTGCTGGCGCGTGAGAGCGGAACGAAGCAGATCATCATGATCACGGACGGTGAACCAACAGCCCATATAGGTCCAAGTGGTCACCCGTACTTCAATTATCCTCCGGCACCAGAGACAGTTGAAGCAACTCTCAAAGAGGTGTCTCGAGCGACCAAGGAAGACATACGGATAAATATCTTCATGCTCGACCCCAACAATTACTTGCGTCAATTCGTTGAAAAGATGACTGAGATGAACGGGGGACGTGCGTTCTTCACGAGTCCTGACAACCTAGGGGACTACGTGCTCGTTGACTTCCTAGAACATCGGCGACGGTTATCGACGACTGGGCGATTCTGATGACAAAACCCATGAGACGGGTCTCAGAGTCTTCACCGTCGCCTCAGGACCACTAGATTCCTGCCCATGAGTCCCGCAGAACTCGCGCCCGATCGGATACGAAAAGGGGAACGCACGCGTACCCGTATTTTGGAGGCCGCTGCTGACGTACTTGCCCGTAACGGCTACGCCGCTGCGACCCTTACCGAAATTGCTTCGGTGGCGAAGATGCAAGCCGGAAGCCTGTACTACCACTTCGACTCAAAAGACGCGATTGTCGAAGAGGTACTGGCAGTTGGTATGGAACACGCCAGAGATGCAATACGGGCCGCTCTAAGTGCCGCGGGTGAGGACGCTTCCGGCCATGATCGACTTATGGCCGCAGTTGTTGCTTACGTCACAGCCATAACCCTCGACTCCGACTTCACCAAAGCCAATATCAGGTGCTTCGAGGAGGCCCCCGAGGCCACCAGGGAAAACCTGGCTGTCCCACTGCGAGAATTTGCAAACGGCTGGGTGCGCCTCATTGAAGCCGGACAACGAGATGGGTCCCTCCGAAGTGACGTCGAAGCCCGCGTCATCGCCCGCATGACCATTGCGGCAATGAACTCGGTCGTCGGGTGGTGGCGTTTTGATGGCGAATTCAATATTGATCACGTGGCACGCATGTTTGCGAGCACAGTCGTAGACGGTCTAGCCATCAACGAGTAAGTCCGGATATTTGGAGGGCCAAGGTGAAATTCGACCTCTTCATGTATTGCACGATGGGGCGTCGTGAAGAACTTGAATCAGGCCTCGCCGGACTCAATAACGACCTGTACCAGCGGATGCTCAACGAAATATCCGACATTGCCAAATACGCTGACCAGCACGGATGGTACGGACTTGGCCACCCGGAACATCATCTTCAAATCGAAGGATTTGAAACCTCCAACGACCTGGGGCTGATGGCATCGTGGATTGCAAATGCCACCCAAAAGCTCCGAATCATTTCGTGCGGATTCGTGTCAACGACCCACAACCCGTTACGAGTCGCTGAACAAATCTCCACTCTTGACCACATGACCGGTGGCCGCCTCGGTGTGGGCATCGTCAGGGGCTATCAACATCGATGGGTCGACCAACTGAAGATTCGCCCCGACCTATCCGCGGTTGGTTATTGGAACAAAGACAGCGACGTGGATGAATACAACCGCAGATTTTTTGAAGAATTTGTTGAAGTGGTGCTCACAGCGTTGAAGAACCCGACGTTCAGTTACGAAGGCGAATTTTGGAAATTCCCGAATGACAACCTCAACCCGCATCCCCACACCGTTTATTCCGACTATGGGTCTGGCATAGACCCTGACATGACCATCAACGAGATAGGGATAGCTCCCCGCCCACTCCAAGATCCCTATCCGCCTCTATACGGTGGCTTCACCATGTCTATGAAGACCGCACTGTTTTGGGCCCAATACGGCGGCACCCCAATAGTCCTGAGCGACAAACTCGACTTTTGTGAAGCGCTATGGCAAACCTACAGAGACGAGTCGATTCGACACGGAACGGAAAAACCAAAGGGGCATGAGGCAGCGTGGGGTGGCATAGCTGTTTGTGCGCCGACGGACCTGCAAGCACAACAAGACTTCGAGGACATGGAATGGTTCTGGGACAACTGGGCTAGACAATTCGGTCAAGGTATGCCGCTGAAGCTGGTGGGAAGTCCAGATACCATTTCCCGACAAATCGAAGAGGCCCACAACAGACTGGGCTTTGATGAGATCTTTTTCCTCGTCCCCCAAGGCATTCACTCCAGTGACCAAATCATCGAGTCAATGGATCTGATCACTCATCAAGTAATGCCGCGATTCACCTGACACCCCATAGCGTGACTGAAGTGGTTTCAATCGCGAACTATGTCCTGCAGCCGACAAATGATCACGGGTAAGGGCAGGCAGTGGCTCTAGCCTTGTTGAATCATGGCTGGATCCGATTCGCTCCTCAAGAGACCAACCTTCGCGAGCAGCGATAGCAGTCTCGCAAAGTTCGTGGCCCGCCCAGTGTTGCGCTTCATAGATCGCGAAGTTGCCGGTGGGGTCCTCCTATTGGTTGCGACCGCTGTTGCCTTGGTGTGGGTCAACTCAGGTTGGGGCGACAGTTACCACGAGTTCTGGCACACGGAGATTGAACTCGCGGTCGGAACCTGGCATTTACCCCACATGAGCCTCGGACACTTCGTAAACGATGCGTTAATGGCGTTGTTCTTCTTCGTGGTTGGCCTGGAGATCAAACGAGAACTCGTCACCGGTGATCTAAGTTCAGTCCGAGCAGCAGCACTACCTGCGATCGGAGCTGTCGGCGGCATGGCCGTACCGGCCTTGCTTTACCTAATGCTCAACACAGCTGGTGAAGCATCAAGGGGCTGGGGCATCCCCATGGCCACCGACATCGCTTTCGCCGTAGGCATTGTGGCCCTGCTCGGAAGTCGGGTATCCCCGAAGATCAAACTGTTTTTACTGACCTTGGCGATTGTGGACGACATAGGTGCAATCGCGGTTATTGCCATCTTCTACACGAGTGACCTCAGCCTCCAGTGGCTTTTGACAGCGCTCGCAGGACTGATAGTTGTTTGGATTCTGCAAAAAGCACGGGTATGGGCGATACCGGTCTACGCGGCGCTCGGGATATTCGTGTGGTACGCAACCCTTGAATCCGGTGTGCACGCAACCATAGCTGGGGTAGCCCTAGGTCTTCTCACACCCGCTCGACCGCTTCTCAACCAACGTGACGCACAGCAGATAGTTGATGCACTTCCCAGCGATGCAAATGTGGCAGAAGTGCGCCACGCGTCATTTCTTGCTCAGGAGTCGGTTCCCCTCACAGAACGCCTCGAAAACTTGCTCCACCCATTCACAGCTTTCATGATCATCCCTATTTTCGCTCTAGCTAACGCGGGAATTGAGCTCAGCAGCGACACCATTGCTGATGCGGCCACAAGCAACGTAACCCTTGGCATTATCTTGGGGCTTGTAGTCGGAAAACCTGTAGGGATTACCTTGTTCACCTGGGCCGCTACGCGTTTCGGCTTTGCACTTCCCGACGATGTCAACTGGGCACAGTTCATTGGTATGGGATTAGCCGCCGGAATTGGTTTCACAGTCTCAATCTTCGTCGGAGGCCTTGCATTCGAAGATCACGCCATCACCGACTTAGCGAAAATCGGCATCCTCGCCGCCTCCTTGATCGCTGCAGTCGCCGCGCTGCTCCTGCTCAGATACGGGAAACGCGTAGCACCCAACGAATGATCGAAGCGATCTTGTTTGATTTCGATGGGGTCATACGCCAATGGGACGAATCGGACCTTGGGACCTTCGAAACCCAGGCAAATATTAAGGCTGGGACGATTTTCGCCGCAGCGTTCTGCAAGGAACTGCACGAACCGTTGACTCGCGGGGAACTCAACTGGGATCAGTGGCGACATGAAACCGAACGCAGACTGACCCAAACTCACGGTGAGTCCATTCGACCAATCGTCAAAAGGTTCTTCGAATTCGAGGGGCGGATTGACTCGGACATGGTTACCCTCATCCAGCGAATACCAACAGGGCTTCGGGTCGGGATCTTGACCAACAACCACGATCGATTTGAGGACTACCTGCGACGTGTAGGCATAGAAGACCTGTTCGACGAAGTAATAAATACGCACCGCATTGGAGTTGCGAAACCTGACCCGCTTGCGTACCAGCACGCACTCGCGGCGCTAGATGTGGAATCCGACGCTTGTTTATTTATTGATGATCTTGAAACAAACGTTGAAGGCGCCGAAGCTATCGGACTCCGGGCACACCACTTCCAAGACCGCGCCGGCCTGGTTGGCTTCTTTCAAGAATTCGGTATCGAGTTAATCAGTAGCTAGAAGTAGTTGCCCCGCGTCCGTCAGTTTCGTAGGCTTTTCCCCTGGTGCCGAAAAGCACCTGCCGTGTCGGACCCCGTCGGCCCGGCCCGAACCGGCACCCTATATTTACTGGGCTGAACTGAGAGGACATCGTGACAGCGGTTCCCTATTTCGCGTTAATCGCATCAGCATTAGCGCTCTTGCTTGCTTACTACTTCGCTAAGACCGTTTTGAAGGCTGACGAAGGCACAGATCTCATGAAGGAGATCGGCCAAGCCATTCGCGAAGGAGCGATGGCGTTCCTTCGTCGTGAATATCAATGGGTGTCTGCTTTCGTGGTCGTAATGTTTGTACTCCTTTTGGTAGTACCGATCGAAGGAAGACCTTCTGCATCTTTCGCTTATCTGATGGGAGCAGTGCTTTCTTCCATCGCAGGTTTTATTGGCATGAGAATCGCAACTGCAGCGAACACC
>JASMKJ010000223.1 GCA_030749275.1 Acidimicrobiales bacterium | reverse complement strand
GCGGTCCGATCAACGCATCGAATCCCTGCAGCGAATACCTCCACCTGGACAACTCGGCATGCAACCTTGCAAGCCTCAATCTTCTGGCATTTCTCGACGGCGATCAGGCCGACCAGTTTGATTTAGAAGGCTTTCGTCAAGCGGTACAGGTTGTGTTCACAGCGCAAGACATACTTGTCGGCAACGCGGACTACCCGACAGACACCATCGCCCAAACATCGCGAGATTTCCGTCAGCTAGGACTGGGCTACACCAATCTTGGTGCGATGCTCATGGCGCTCGGCTTGCCGTATAACTCCGAAAAAGCACGTGCCTGGACAGGAGCGATCACTGCCCTTATGACTGGTGAGGCGTACTCGACCTCTACTGACCTTGCACAACGTGTTGGCGCGTTCTCGGGGTATTCCTCCAACCGTGACCCAATGCGACAGGTGTTGCAGCTTCATCGAGAAGCACTTGACTTGGTGCCAGATTCTGCACCCCAAGATTTGATGACGGCGGCTCGAACGTCATGGGATTATGTGTTGGCAGGATGCGAAAAACATGGCGTCAGAAACTCCCAAGCGACTGTCATAGCCCCCACAGGAACTATTTCGTTCATGATGGACTGCGACACGACGGGCATTGAGCCCGACCTTGGATTAATCAAATTCAAGAAACTCGTCGGTGGTGGTGATCTGACGATCGTCAATCAGACCGTCGGACGGGCGCTTCGCCGCCTGGGATATGACGACCTACAAGTAACTGAAATCGAAACTCACCTCCTTGAGGGACGCAGCATCGTGGACGCACCGCATTTGCGGGACAGCCATATGCCGGTGTTTGAGTGCTCTATGGGGGACAACGTCATCCACCATGAGGGTCACCTTCGGATGATGGCAGCTGCCCAACCGTTTGTTTCCGGCGCGATTTCCAAAACTGTCAATCTGCCAGAAACTGCGACCATCGAGGACGTAGAGGATCTGCACCTGTTGTCGTGGAAGCTGGGATTGAAGGCTGTCGCGATTTACAGGGACAACTGCAAGGTCGGTCAACCTTTGTCAACTAGCAGAGATGACGAAGAAGTGATCGGTGAAGCTGTCAACGCCGCCATCGTTGAGGCGCAGTCGATACCCGAACGCGAAAAGCTGCCACGTACACGACGATCCCAAACGTTCTCGTTCCGTGTCGCTGACTGCCACGGATATATGACGGTCGGTGAATATGACGACGGTCGACCCGGGGAGCTTTTCCTCACAGTCGCGAAACAAGGGTCGACCTTGGCGGGGATCATGGATGCCTTCGCGATCTCGGTAAGCCACGGTTTGCAATACGGGGTTCC
This sequence comes from Acidimicrobiales bacterium, assembly GCA_030749275.1. Lineage (GTDB taxonomy): Bacteria > Actinomycetota > Acidimicrobiia > Acidimicrobiales > Poriferisodalaceae > UBA6944. The sequence continues at coordinate 7,310 of JASMKJ010000223.1, read as the reverse complement.
GTTACGGTCCTACGTTGAAGCCTTCACCAATGTCCGGTTTGAACCAGCCGGGATCACCGACGACCCTGAATTGAGGATCGCGAGCAGTTTGGTTGACTACATTTTCCGTCGCCTTGCACTGGAATATTTGTCGATCGAAGAGCGCCAGCAACTTGGGATCTTGTCTAGTGACGAACGAATGGAACAACACCTGCCCGGTTTAGAAGAAGCGACCGTGGAGACAGCCATTGGGGCTGAACCAATTCCCGACCCTCCATCTAGGACTCCAGCAACCTTGAATGATGCACCTTTGTGCTCCACGTGCGGGGATCAGATGGTGCGCGCAGGCACCTGTTATAGCTGTCGCTCATGTGGAAGCACGAGCGGTTGCGGGTGAGTGGCCTCATGGCGTATCACACGTGTGTAATTTGTTGACCATGGGATTCCTCAGATTCTCCTTCGGAACAATGTCGTCAGGGAAGTCGACACTTGCGTTGCAAATCCATCACAACTTGTCAGCGACCTCCACCGGGCTCTTGTGCAGTATGCACGATCGCGCCGGAGCCCACGTGTCGAGTGCTTTGGGTGTGTCGACCCCGGCGGTTGAGGTTCACCCAACATTGAACTTTCAGGCATTAGCTATGAGTCACCAAGCGGCACATGGGGCGTTGGATTATTTGGTTTGTGATGAGGCGCAGTTCTACACCGACGCTCAGGTCGAACAACTTGCATTAGTCGTTGACGAACTCGACGTCGATGTTTATGCGTTTGGTCTTTTGACTGACTTCCGGGGCAAGTTGTTTCCCGGTTCAGCCCGGCTACTTGAAGTTGCTGACGAGCGTCTTGAACTTCAAGTTCAGGCTCGCTGCTGGTGCGGTAACGCAGCTACCCATAACGCCAGACTTCATGACGGGATTCAGGTCTACGACGGTGATGTTGTACTCATAGACGACGGCTCGACCGCTGAAGTGACATATGAACTGCGATGCCGAAGTCATTGGATTTCCGGGGAGTCTGGACCCGTAGCGGACCGGTTCAAGGCGGCCGGTTAACTCAACGATCTGAACCTGTAGATGCAGGACAACAGTCGCGAGGGCAGCTATCGGGACGCGGACCGCGGGTACTTAAGCTCGGGCGGTCGCTGCGCGCACCTGCAGCTTCTTCTACGAGGTCGACCAACATAGAGATGAACCGTGGATGCGTGCCAACAGTAGGGGTGCGTACCATTTTGATCCCGGATTGCTCAGCAACAGCAGCAGCTTGAGTGTCCAGGTCGAACAACACTTCCATGTGGTCGGCAACGAACCCCAGCGGATGAACCAGCACTTCGGATGTTCCACGTTTGGCAAGTTCACGGAGGTGGCTGTCAATGTCGGGGGTTAACCAGGGAACCGTTGGCGGCCCACTACGACTCTGGAATACCACCTCGCATGACCCAGTCATACCGGCGAGATCATGCACAATTGAAGCCGCTTCGTTGAGTTGCTCCTGATAGTCACACGTCGCGGCCATGGAGACAGGCAAGCTGTGCGCGGTATGTAGCACCGGAGTCGATTTCGACAGGCCCGCTGAGTCGCGACTCTCAGCAAGCAGATCCGCAGCAGCTCCGAGAAAATCTGGATGGTCCCAGTACACCCTGACCCGTTGGATATCAGGAGCATCACTCACTTCGTTACGTGCCCGGTCAAGATCCTCGTGATACTGGCGGCACCCTGAATAAGAACTGAACGCCGAAGTCACCACACAAACAGTCGATTCATATCCCAGGGACACCAGAGCATCAACAGTGTCGGACACGAACGGATGCCAATTTCGGTTCCCCCAAAAAGTTGGCAGTTCATACCCCCTACGGGCCAACTCGTTGTCAAGTGCCTCCAACAATTCTCGATTGAGGTCATTGATTGGGCTTTTGCCGCCGAACAGTTCATATTGATCAGCGACGACAGCTAACCGTTCCTCTGGGACCCCTCGCCCTCGGGTGACGTTACGAAGAAACGGCATAACGTCCTCAGAGCTTTCAGGACCACCAAACGACAGCAGTAATAGTGAGTCAAATCTGCCGACACCCATATGTGCAGGCTAGGGGTCAAAGAACGACATAATCACTGGTATGGATGAGGAAGAAATTCTTGAAGGAGAGTTGGTAGAAGGCGGCGACGAAGAGAAGTTGTCCGAGCAGGCCGAACAACTCGCAGCAGCAGGACTGATATCAGAAGAAATCGACATTTTCGATATTGCGGCAACCGACGGTCCCGCGTACGAACTTGACGATCTCACCCTCGATCAGATTGCCGAATTAACGAACAGTCTTGACGCGCGGGGAATTCGATGGGCGATCGACGGAAATCCTCAACTGCTAGTTCACCGCAACCACGAACGTAAAGCAGATGAGGTTTTTGATTTGATCTTCGGGCCTGAAGAGTGACAACTACCATCAGCTATATCGAAGGGGAAACACCATGACCATGATCGAACTTGAACCCACTGCTATTCACCGAGGTGAAGATGACCTGCCTTGGATTGACAGCGGACGAGGCAACGAAGTCAAATTACTCACAGCGAAAATCAGTGAGAGCCTTTGGATTGTTCGAACCAGGTTTCAACCAGGCACTGCAGTGCAAACCCACCGACATACCGGTCAGGTGTATGCGTACACAATGAGCGGTAGCTGGCACTACAAAGAAAGCGACTACGTGAATCGTGCGGGGTCGTTCCTCTATGAGCCAGCTGGGTCGGTTCACACCCTTCTCGTGCCAGAGGAAAATACCGAAGTCACCGACGTTTGGTTCCAGATATATGGGGCCAATCTCAACCTTGACGAGAACGGAAATGTCGAATCGGTGACCGACGCCGGGTCGGTACTTCAATGGTATTTAGAGGGATGTGCGGAGATTGGTTGGGAGGAGCCCCCAGTTCTCACCGACGGATAAGCCGCATTCCACCCTGGGCGGCGGGAACCAACCAGGCGCTCGCCACTGATGCTGTCGCTGGCGCTTCCTCAGCGAGCTGGACTGCATCAGCAGCGGTCGATTCAGCAGCCCGGGTTGCTGTTCGAAGAAGTACGAGCGAGATAGCGGACAGCGCGATTGCCAAACCAATGGCTGTTTCGTAACTCGTGGCGTCAATGACGACACCGATCAGTGGCGGCCCGAACAACCCACCTATGCCAGCTGAGGTGTACAAAGCGCCAAGCACTCCACCCAGCCCCACCGGCCCGAAAAGATATGCAATGACCGCGGGAGAAAGAGCGATCCAACCCCCATAAGCGGTTCCCATGACGAGAACGAAAATGACCAACACCGTGTAGTTGGCACCCGCAACGATCCAAATGAAATAACTAGCTCCCAATGCTGCCACGCAGCATTGATAGAGCCGCATCAAGTCAACCTTGGCACCCACTGCCCCCAGAGCTAAGCGACCCACCACAGATGCTGCCCCGGTAATCCCAATGAGCAAAGCGCCTCCGGTTTTGCCTTGTGCGTCCAAATAGTCGTCCAGGTAGATCATGGGTACGAACAGACCAGCACTGAGAAAGGTCATCGACGTGTACAACCACGTAAACCGGCGGTCGTGAAGTAGTAACCGCAAAGGAGGTGGAGCTTCTTGAGCCCCAGAGCCGGGAGGTCGCCTAGCTCCGATTGACGCTACGACCAAAAGGGCCGCTGACCCCAACCCCAAAACTACAAAGGTGGATCTCCAGCCATAAGAGATCACGAGCTGTTTTGCCAATGGAGCCCCGACCAGAGTGCCAACTCCGATCCCGGCGACCGCAACGCCCATGGCTTTTGTGCGGTCTCGTTCGAACCAGCCCCCTACAGCGGCGACCATAGGGACGTAGGCGCATCCGACACCTATTCCCGCACCGATCCCATAGGTGAGGTAGCCGACGATGATGTTGTTCACCAACGACGTGAGAAACAGGCCTGCGCCCATCGCTACTGCACCTACAAGAAGAACTGGTCGAGGTCCGTACCGGTCCGCGAGTCGACCAGTGAAAACGCCAAGAATGAAGTAGATGAAGGTCGTAATGGAGAAGAACAGTGCCGCTTGGCCCTTGCCCACACCGAATTCGTCCCTGATGGCGGTGAACATTGCACCGAAGCTGTAAACGACACCGAAGACCGCAAACAACGTGATCGTTGTAGCGGCAACCACCACCCAGCCAGCCGCAGAATCCACATTGTGAGACCGCTTAGGCACTTTTCCCCCGAATTCGCAATAGCTTCCTTACCGCACCATACCTAACATGTGCATGTTGAGAGTGAGAGAAATGTCTGACAACACAGTCTTGGATCAACGATCAGAGAGTCTTCTTGACGAAGGTGACCACGAACGTTTCGCTCACTATGTCAACAAGACTGACATGACGCGATCTGCTGTGACGGGGACACCGGTTCGAGCCCTCTGTGGAAAGAAGTGGGTACCCACCAGAAATCCCGAGAGCTTTCCAGTCTGTCCGGACTGCAAGAAAATTTATGAAAATTTGAAAGCTGCTGGCCGATGAGCGGTTCAGGTGGCGAGATCACTATGTTTTGGCGTCCGGGGTGCGGATTCTGTATGGCGTTGGATCGGCAGCTTGAGCAAACCGATCTCTCGATCTCTTATCGCAACATCTGGGAAGACCCAGAAGCAGCTGCATTTGTTCGAGATCACGCCGAGGGAAACGAAGTTGTTCCCACCGTGCAGGTGGGCTCTTTGATACTTGTTAATCCCACCGCGGACCAAGTGCTTTCGGCTGTGTCAACTACCGGCGACTAGTGACCCACTGATTTAAATCTTGAAGGTGAGTGCCGCTGTCGCTAATGGCTTTCCGTCTGCTGTGTGCACTGCGGCGTCACAAAAAGCGATTGATTTGCCCCTGCGGGTCACCCAACCAACGGCAGTCAAGTCGCTGTCGGAGGTACTCGACAAAAATTGGATGTGCATGGAAATGGTGCTGTACGGACGCGCTTCATCAAACCCACTTCCAACGGCGGGAACACAGGCGGTATCCAAAAGGGTGGACAGCACACCTCCGTGAATGGCGCCCCCGGCCTGCAAAAGATCGGAGCGAAAGGGGAGGGAGAGACGGCAATAGTCAACACGGACCTCTTCCACCGCGACCCCAACTAATTGAACGAATAGGGGATCTTTCCCTGACCCGTATTTGGCCCACAGGGCCTTTTTGGAGTCAGATAATTCTTCAAATGAGTGAGGATCAGGTATCAGCACGCTATTGAGGGTAACGAGGGCTACCTTCTTCAGTGTGTTAGACACCTTTCCTCGACAATACGCGCGTACCCAACGTTTCACCTTGGGTGCGCCGCGCGACTTCACAGTTACAGAGGGGGGTAGCTGTGTTCTGTTCTTGCGCAGTTCGGGATCTGACGATCCAATAAATTCTTTGTGGGCACTCGACACCGCGAGTGGAACTGAACGGGTTGTCGTTGACCCCACAGAACTTGCAAGCAATGTTCGGGATGAGATCCCGGTGGCGGAACAAGCACGCCGTGAGAGGGTTCGGGAAAGCGCTGCAGGTATCACCTCGTACTCGATCGATGCAACAGGATCGAACGCTGCGTTCACTCTCGGTGGCGAACTGTTTGTGACAGAGGTAGCGACCGGTTCGTGTACACCCATCGAAAACTCCTCAGGTGCTTTTGATCCTCGCCTCTCTGGAGATGGTCAACTCGTGTCGTTCGTAGTGCAAAACAACGTGTGGGTAGCGCCCGCCGATGGTTCTGAAGCGGCTCGCCCGTTGATTACCGAAGATGTCGCGGAGGTCATGTGGGGGAGCGCTGAGTTTGTAGCCGCTGAAGAAATGAGACGAAATCGAGGTCATTGGTGGGACCCAGATGGCCAAACATTGGCTGTGACTCGAGTCGATGTAGCTGATGTTGATGTTTGGTATATCGCTGCACCGAATGACCCCGGCGCGCAACCCCGAACTGTCAGGTATCCGGCGGCCGGCACGGCAAATGCCGAAGTCAAGGTGTACGTCCTGGACACGGCTGATTCCTCTCAGCTAGAAGTCGTATGGGACAGCGTTGCTTACCCGTACCTCGTTGATGTGACGTGGAATGACGAAGAACCACTCACGTTGGTAGTTCAGAGTCGTGATCAGCGATCGATGAAAGTACTTGAAGCCAAGACTGACACCGGTGAAACCGTCACGGTGCTAGAGGTCACAGATCCCGATTGGGTTGAAATTGTTCCCGGTACGCCTCGGCGGTGGCGAAACGGCTGGCTAACAATCCAAGAACACGACCACACTCGTTGCCTCCTATTTGACGGCGAACCGCTATCGGCACCAGACCAATGGGTTCGGTCTCTTGTTGACGTCGACGAATCGACCATCATGTACACGGCCTCTGAGGACCCCACAAGCATCGACTTGTGGTCATATCGAGATGACGAGAACCAACGTCGCTCCGCTGAAAACGGAGTCACCCACGCAGAGCATGCGCACTCGGTGTCAGTGGTTCAACACAGCTCTATGGCCCACGCTGCAGAGGTCACTGTCATCACAGACGACAATGTTTGGATCGTTGACTCACTCGCGGCGACCCCTTTGGTTGCACCGGAAGTGGCCTTTCATCAAACGGGTCCCCTCAACTGCCACACTGCCGTGTTATTTCCGTCAGCCACTACCCAAGAACCCCTGCCCGTTCTCCTGGATCCCTACGGGGGACCACACGCTCAGCGAGTATTGCGTAGCCGCAACAGCTACCTCTTGTCGCAGTGGCTTGCCGATCAAGGATTCTGCGTTGTGATCACTGACGGCCCAGGGACACCTGGAAGAGGAAACGGATGGGAACGGAGGGTCCGCGGCGATCTAGCGGACCCCGTCCTGCAAGCCCAAATCGATGCCCTCGACGCGATCGCCGACCTGTACCCAGGCAAGGTAGACCTCTCCCGAGTGGGAATTCGTGGATGGTCTTTTGGTGGCTACCTCGCAGCCCTAGCGGTCATTCGACGACCAGACCTTTTCCACGCAGCAGTAGCAGGTGCACCGGTCACAGATTGGCGGCTCTACGACACCCACTACACCGAACGATACTTGGGTCACCCAGACACAGAACCGGAAAACTACGAGCGAACCTCACTTCTTGGAGACGCAACGCAACTCCAACGACCCCTCATGCTCATCCATGGACTCGCGGACGACAATGTGGTCGCAGCCCACACCCTGCAGCTTTCAGCGGCGCTCTTGGCAGCTGGCCGACCCCACGAGGTGCTCCCATTATCAAACACCACCCACATGACACCGCAAGAAGAAATAGCTGAGAACATATTGCTCCTACAGGTCGAATTCTTGAAACGTCACCTCTCGACTCGAGGCGTTTCCCGAA
>JASMKJ010000222.1 GCA_030749275.1 Acidimicrobiales bacterium | reverse complement strand
ACCACGGCGAACGCATCAAGAATTTCGTCGTCAACGAGGCCACCCATCTCTACCCACTTGCCTTCTTTGGAAAGTGCATTGAGCTCTGTTTGCATGTCACCCCAACCATGGCATTCCAAAACGCCCCGATATGCGGGGGTTGAGCCGTAGAAAGCGATTTGCTGACGCGTACCCTGCTTGGCCTTCTCTAGTTCCTCTTCATTGTTGCCAGTGACAACAAACAACGGACCGGAAATCTCCACGTCGGAAAGACTCCGACCGGCTCGTTCAGCACCGCGCTCTAAAGCCGGAATCGTTTCCTCGCGGAGATATTTTTCAGTAGTGAAACCGTGCGCCAAGAACACAGCGCACGTTTCTCCTGCTACCTCTGTCATCAACGGACCAACTCCAGCGAGAGCCATACGCGGCGCGCCGTAAGGGTTTTCTCCTGGATGAAAGAACGGTGTCATCAAGGTGTGTTGATAGAAGTCACCGCGAAAATCGAGTTTCTCGCCGGTGTTCCAGCTGTTCCAGATCGCTTTGGTAGCGACAATCATCTCCCGCATTCGTGCAGCAGGTTTCGACCACTCCATCGAAAATCGTCGGGTGATGTGAGCCTTGATTTGGCTGCCGAGACCCAACGTGAAGCGCCCCTTAGAAATCAATTGGATGTCGTTGGCGCTGTAGGCCAAGTCCATGGGGTTCCTAGCGAACCCAACAACAATACTTGTTCCCAACTCAACGTTTTCTGTTGCCTCTGCCATTAGGGGAAGCATGGTGAAAGGGTCATGACTGGTCTCCGGAACCCATAGACCGTCGTACCCAATCTCTTCCTGTTCGCGGGCTTTTTCCATGATCCCGTCGAAACCGCTGTCTACACCTAGTCCACCATCAATTTTCATAGTCGCGAACATAGTTCAGCTAGGTGGCTTGTGTCCTAGGGAGAGCTAACTACAGGTCCAATGTCGCCGCAGCTCGCTCTGCCAGATGAACAACACTGTCAGGGAAGATTTCGACTTCTTCGGGAATTTCTACGTTGGCACCTCCTACATATCGAGCGTGTACCCCCTCAAGAATGCATGCCAAACGCCAACTAGCGAAAGCAAAAAAGAAGTTCATATAGCTAGTGTCTCGACCAGTTAGCTCCCTATAGGCGTCAATGAGCTCTGACCGACTCAAGAAACCATCACTAATAGTTGCGGCGTCGCCCAGAGGTAGGAACTTGTCGTTTGGCTCACTCCAATAAGCCAACAAGATTCCCAGATCGGCGAGGGGATCACCAAGGGTAGAAATTTCCCAATCGAGGACTGAGGCCACCTCGCCGTCCCCTGTGACCAGACAGTTATCTAATCGAAAATCTCCGTGAATCAGAGTGGCTTCGTGTTGCTGAGGAATATTCGCCGCCAAAGCATCATGCACTTGCTCGATGATCGGCAAATCGCGAGCGGTCATGGCGTTGAATTGTCGCAGCCAGGTGCGCAATTGACGGGCGACGTAGTCCTCCCGCTTCCCCAGATCCGCCAAGCCTGTTTTTTCGAGATCTACTGAGTGAACAGCGGCTAACGCTGCAATCAACTGTCTTCCCAAATGACCGCGCTTTTCAGTAGCAACTTCAGATGCGGACGCCCCGTCTCTCAACACGTATCCGTCAACGAATTCCGTGACGTAAAAGTCGGCTCCATTGACTGAAGTGTCGGTGCAAAGACCGACCACTGGGGGGACAGGAACTGCACTTTGGCTAAGGGAAGAAAGAAGTCTGTGTTCGCGGACCATGTCATGTGCCCCGGACAGGACATGACCGAGCGGCGGCCGCCTCAAAACCCATCTGCGTCCATCTTGATCCGTGACCTTATAAGTGAGGTTGGAATGGCCTCCTGTAATGAGATCAAACGTCAATGGCGCATGTAAATCCTCAACCCGAACAGACAGCCACTCCGTCACGGGCTTATCCTCAATACCCTTAACCACAACACTCCTCGACTAGTTCCACCTCGAAACTACATCTTGGTTGCAGTCAGCCCGCGAAGAAGTTCAACTCAAAGAAACGGAAACATAGACATGATCGACGTCACCGACCAGGACTTCGAACAACAAGTAATTGAAAAGAGCCACGAACTGCCTGTGATTGTGGACTTATGGGCCCCATGGTGTGAGCCATGTAAAACACTGGGCCCATTGCTCGAAAAAGTCATCGATGCTCGGGCGGGGAAAGTTATTGGTGTCAAGGTCAACGTTGACGACAACCCTGGAGTGTCGCAAGCGTTCCAAGTGCAATCGATCCCGATGGTCGTCGCGTTCAAGGATGGTCAGGCGGTCGATGGATTCATGGGCGCCCAAGGTGAACCGATGCTTGAAGATTTTGTCAGCCGGCTATTACCAACAGAAGAAGAGAACCAGATCGACTCGTTGGTGGCCGCAGGAGATGAACTCTCACTACGAGCGGCCTTGGATGTTCAAAGTGATCATCCCGAAGCCGTGCTTGCACTGGCGGAGCTACTCGTGCGGGACGGTCGAACCGAGGAGGGCCTTGCCCTTCTAGAACGTATTCCCGAGTCTGCTGAAAGTCGACGTGTCGCCGCTACAGCTCGAACCTCCGACAGTTCTGGTCAATCAGACGAAGTAGATGCCGAATTAGAAGTACTTCTTGGCAAAGTGAAAAACGATGATGAAGCCAGACAGCGCTTCGTTGATCTACTTGAAGTTATGGGTCCTGAAGATCCCCGAACCGCTGAATGGCGTCGCAAACTCTCCACCGCTCTTTTCTAGGCGACTGGTTCCCTGGTGAGTTGTTGCTGAGGGAGGAAACGCGAAATCACCTAACCGAGGAAGCTAACGTCAGGGCTGTGTCCAAGGCTTCGGTCCAAATTTTTTCGGGTCCAGAACCCTCCCTCTTGGCCGACGCGGTTCGAGACCGTGTCAACGAACTCGTCGCTGAACAAGACAGGGCCCTTGTCTTAGAAGAACTAAGCGGTGAGGAATACACAATTGAACAAGTAGTTGATGCCGTTCAAACTCCGCCGCTGCTAAGCGAACGCCGAGTTGTTGTGGCGCGTAGTTTCAACCGATTCAAAGCTGACGAACTAAAACCGCTCATCGAACTTCTCAACGACCCTCCGTCGACAACGGACCTGGTTGTGGAGTGGGGAAGCGGCGCTGTGCCCAAGAAACTTGTTGAAGCAGCGAAAGCTTTGGGCGGCGAACAAACAAAGACTGGTGCGCCGGGAACCGGTCGAGCTCGAAGCGGTTGGTTCCAAGAACGATTCGACACCTCTGAAGTCCAATTGGATGCCAGCGCTCGACAGCTGATCTCAGACCATCTTGGTGAAGATGTGTCTCGTCTCACTGGGTTGCTTCAGACGTTGGAAGGCGTTTATGGAATAGATGCGAAGCTCAGCGAAGCAGAAGTAGAGCCGTTCATTGGAGACGAGGGGGGAGTGCCACCTTGGGACCTCACCGACGCCCTAGATCGCGGCGAGATGAAAACCGCCCTCCAAGTCGTCCAGCGAATGATGGGTGCAGGGGATCGTCACCCCCTGCAAATTATGGCAAGTCTGCATTCTCACTATGAACGCATTCTTCGGCTTGACGGAACTCAAATAACAAACGAAAAAGACGCTGCAGCTCATCTCGACATTTCGACATATCCGGCGAAGAAAGCCCTCACTCAGATGCGTCGACTCGGCCCAGAGAAAACACGACGCGCCATCAAATTATTGAGTCAAACGGACGTGGACCTGCGAGGAAAGTCAGCGCTTGACGGAGACATTCTCGTCGAGATCCTTGTGGCTCGTTTAGCGCAGCTCAGCCGCTGAATTAGCTAGTTGAAGCTTTAATGGATAGACGAGACTTGCGTCGCGCCGCCTCATTCTTGTGAATGACACCTTTGGAAGCCGCTGCGTCAAGACGTTGCTGAGCTAGACGTAGTAGTTCATCGGTAGGTTCACCAGCATCAGCAGCAGCAAAAACGGCTTTCTCGCGCGTCTTCAGCTCGCTGCGAACCGCCTTGTTTCGAACGCGACGGGTCTCATTCTGCCGGTTACGTTTAATTTGGCTTTTGATATTTGCCACGTGGCTTCTCTTAATTCAACTCAACGTCATGTCGTGGAAAGTGCAACGGTAAACCTTCACTATTGCTACACACAACCGCTTCAGGTTAGCAACAGCGCCGCGCGATGACGCAGGCGTCGCGGACTTTCTCAGCGGTGCTTATCGGTACCAGAATCACCAAACAACGATTGTCATTGGTACCTTGCATTTGCAGATGGACCTCACACGAATACGAAACTTTTCGATCATCGCCCATATAGATCACGGCAAGTCCACTTTGTCCGACCGGATTCTCGAGATCACCGGGGCCGTTGAAGCGCGCTCTATGCGCGATCAGTATCTCGACTCAATGGAGTTGGAACGCGAACGAGGTATCACGATCAAAGCTCAAAATGTCAGGGTTGAATGGAAAGGGCACACCCTGCATCTGATCGACACTCCTGGGCACGTGGACTTTGGTTACGAAGTAAGTCGATCCCTCGCAGCTTGCGAAGGCGTCGTCCTGTTGGTTGACGCCGCCCAGGGAATAGAAGCACAGACCCTAGCGAACTGTTACCTAGCCCTTGAAAATGATCTTGAAATCGTTCCGGTACTCAACAAGATTGACCTTCCAGCAGCCGACCCAAACCTTTACGCGGCTGA
>JASMKJ010000221.1 GCA_030749275.1 Acidimicrobiales bacterium | reverse complement strand
ACCGAACATCGCGTAATCGGTTTGGATTCAGGAGCGGACGACTACTTGGCGAAACCATTTGCTCTTGATGAGTTACTGGCAAGAATACGGGCTTTACTGAGGAGGAATCAGCGGTCGCAAACCTCGATTGAAGACTCTCTTCTGCGCTACGGAGACCTGCGCCTTGACAGGCAGGCTCGCCAGGCGTACCGGGACGACAAACTTTTGGATTTGACTCGGACTGAGTATGAACTCCTGGAATTGTTCTTGGAGCATCCGAACCAAGTGCTGACCCGGGATCAAATTTATGAGGCGGTGTGGGGCTATGACTCAACGTTGGCGTCCAACAGTCTGGAGGTCTACGTGGGGTACCTGCGCCGCAAGACAGAAATAGACAACAGCGACCGATTAATACGAACGGTGCGCGGCGTTGGCTATGTCCTCAGGTCCTCATGAGTTTTCGTACGCGCATAGCCGTTCTAATCGCCTCTGTCGTCGCCATCGTCGTGGCTGCGGTAGCGGGGGTATTCCTTTATATGGCGAGAGGCAAAGCTCTTGACAGCCTTGATGTAAAGCTAAAAATCCGTGCAGCGGAAGTCACTCAACTCGGAGACAAGCTTGGAGGGCCGGGCCAGTTCGATCGACGATTATTCGGGCGATACTCCCCCGATGATGTTTTGGTCCAAATTTTTGACGCCAAGGGACGTATTTGGGCGAGCAATGTTGAACCGTTGCCCCTCTCTCAGACGGACTTATCGATAGCACGAAAGGGTACGCAGCGACGCTTGTCCACTATTGAACTAGCCGGTCAGCGGATGCGGATACTCACCACGCCGTTAAGGGGCAGCGGCAGAGCAGTCATGATTGCTCGACCGATGGACGAAGTAGACGTGCAGCTCTCCGGCTTGTGGCGCATCAGTCTGCAGTTATTCATCCTCGGCGTTGTCGGTTCGGCGATTGTCGGCTTTGTCGTAGCCGGACGCGTCGTCAAACCCGTTCGACGCCTCACTGAGGCGACATCGCGGATTGCCGCGACTCAAGATGTTGATCAACATATCCCCGTTGACCGACACGATGAGTTGGGACAATTAGCCGAGAGCTTTAACGAAATGCTGATCGCCTTGACGCTTTCTAGACAACAACAGCATCGTCTTGTTGCCGACGCCAGTCATGAGCTTCGAACACCGCTTACGAGCCTTCGAACCAACTTGGAATTTATGCAACGCGCTGATCAAATCGAAGACAGCGAACGCCAACAAGTGCTGGACGACATCTTGTTCGAACTCGACGAATTAACAGACTTGGTCGCTGAACTAGTCGAACTCGCGACGGATCGACACCAAATGGGGGAACCCACAGCGATTGAATTAGACGAACTAGTGGACGCGGTTGTCCACCGGCATCGACGAAGAACCTCGTGCCCTATCGAGTACCGGGCCCGCCCGTGCACCGTTCGAGCCATACCAGCTTTAGTGGAAAGAGCGGTCTCCAATCTGATCGACAACGCAGTGAAATGGAGCCCCCCAGATCAACCGGTCGAAGTAGAAGTGGACGCTGGTTCGGTTGTTGTCCGTGACCGCGGCCCGGGGATACCCGAACATGAACGGGAGAAAATCTTTGAACGCTTCTACAGAATTGACAGTGCCCGCTCCTCCCCCGGATCTGGATTAGGACTGTCAATCGTTCGTCACGTCGCCGACAGTTTCGGGGGCAAAGCTCAAGTGATTGACCAGAACGGGTCCGGCACAGCCGTCGAACTCTTCCTCCCACCCCTGGACAGGTGAGGCGTAGGAGTTTGTCGACCGGGGCTCAGATGACGTGGCACCCCCAACGGGATTCGAACCCGTGCTGCCGGCGTGAAAGGCCGGTGTCCTAGGCCGCTAGACGATGGGGGCTAGCAGGCCCAGACTAGGCCTCTCGCGTCGGGAAACCACTGATCTCGCGAATCGATGGTTTAGTTGCCTGCTACATCAAGTAACTCGCCGAGCAAATGACTCAGATACTGGTAGATCGCTCTCTGTTGTTGATCCGGGTCGTTTGAGGCAGCGAATGTTGGCTCTTCATCCTCGCTGACATCTAAATGAGTGCCGAGGACCAGGCGCACGTCGTTGATGCTTGTTATCCACGCGGTCAAAGATTCAGAACTCAATTCTCTGTCTTGAAGCGTCGCCTCAACCACATCTAGATGACCGAGTCGCCGCTCCAGTAGTTGATCCCGCATCAAACGTTGGTACTCGTGTTCGTGCTCAGGATCGTCAACATACGCAGTCGGGTAAAGACGCCGAATGGAGTCGTCTACCGAGCCTTCCGGTGAGGTCGAAAGAACCAGCTCTCTCAATTGTTCAACGAGATCGGCAATCAACCTCCGTTCTTCGTCGGTGATATTTATCTCGACGGATCCGTTTCGTTTCGCGCGAAAGCGACGATCAAACAGCACGTCACGAATCCTTCTGCATCGTCGCCCACAATCCGTATTCATGAAGTCTGAAGACGTCCGACTCAGCTTTTTCCCTAGTGCCATTTGCAACAACAGCGCGACCCTTTTCGTGCACGTCAAGCATCAACTGTGTTGCCTTCTCAGAGCTGTAACCAAAAAGCTTCTGAAGAACAAACACGACATAACTCATCAGATTTATTGGATCATTCCATACCAGAACCACCCAGGGGACGTCCTCATCGGTCAACGAATCCGAGATCTCATCAGCTGTGATCACCGGAGAACTTTCAACTCCTGCCCCGGTCACACTAGAGGTGTCAGAAAAGCAAGGGGACATGTCAATCCGCCTTAAGCGCACGCATATCAGACACTAATAGCAGCCGAATCACCATCACCCAAAGGAGAGTCGCGCCGGCTACATGACAACCCACCAACACAATTGGCAGTTTGGTGAAGTACTGCACGTATCCAATCGTCGCTTGACCTAGTGCGACAAGCAGGAAAATGTTTGTTCGCCGTTGAAGACAGCTTCCCCTTAGCCGCTGGAGCCTCAGTTTCAATAATATTGAAACGAGCAATAGCAGCACGACCGCAGACCCGTGGATTCTGGCCACATCGGGAAATGACAAGTTCAAGCGTTCGACGTTTTCGTCCCCTCCATGTGGACCTGCGGCGGTCACGACAGTCCCTGTGAGGATCACCAAGGCCGTGATGGTGGCGACCGCGTAAATGTGGAGTTGAACGAGAGGTCTGACCGACTTCATTTCCGCCGCCGATGGGCTTGGTCGGGCAAGATCTTCAAGTACCACCGAGTTCCAAATGAGAACCATTGAAAGCAGGAAATGCCCCATGACGATTGGCGGAGACAGGTGGGTCAAAACAGTTATTGCTCCT
>JASMKJ010000220.1 GCA_030749275.1 Acidimicrobiales bacterium | reverse complement strand
ACCCCCGATTCGTAGTGGTCCGAATGCCCGCCTTCGGTGTTGAAGGTCCCTACAGCGGCGCTGTCGGCTACGGATCAATAATCGAAGCGATGGGTGGAGTTGCCCATCGCCAAGGCTATGAGCATGAAGAGGCTCGTGTGTCCAACATCTATTTCCCTGATCCCACGGCGGGAATTCACGCGGCAAACGCGTTCCTTGCCGGTGTCTTTCACGCCGATCAGACCGGCGAGGGTGTGGAAATCGACTTAAGTCAGCATGAGGCGATGTGGCAGCATTCAGGCGAAGCCATCGTGCTCGCTTCACTTCACAACAGAGACATAGGGCGCCTTGGTAATCGCGAACCCGGCGACAATTTCGTAGGGTTCACCTCAACTAAAGATCGCTGGGTTGCAGTGGTCGCTACCGAGTCCGCCAAAGACTCGGTCAATGATCTGCTCAAGAGGTCGATGAACATGACGAGCACGCAGTTAATTAAGGATGTCGAACTCGCTGGCGGCAAGGCACAAATATGTTTAGATCCCTGGACTGCTCCCGAAGAGCCTCCCGTTTCTGCACGCTTGGACCTAGTTGATCATCCAATCACGGGGCCAATGAGGCATATCGCGTCACCTTTCATGGTCGATGGAACACGGCCATTACCTTCGAGACATGCACCTCTTTTTGATCAAGACACGGATGAAGTGCTCCGAACAATAGGCCTCTTAGACGATGTGACAATTAGTTCTCTGCGACAAGCAGGTCATATCGGCGGAACTTTGCCACCTCCCGCAGACCTTGGTTTCGTCTACGAATAAGCGACATTCTCCGATGTTGAGTTGTTACGTATCATCGACCAACATCGAAAAGCGCTTAAGGGCTTAAGTCTCCTCGGTCACGGCGATAACTTGTGGGCATGGAAGTAACCCCTTACGAGATCTCAGTGTCTGACGACGTAATCAATGATTTACACCATCGCCTCAAACAAACGCGGTGGCCTGAACGCGAGCTGGTGGCCGATTGGTCTCAGGGCATCCCACTGGATTACGTCAAAGAGGTCTGCGAATACTGGTTGAGTACCTACAACTGGCGCGAACGCGAAGCTGCCCTTAACGAATTCGATCACTTCATCACCCCAATCGAAGGCTGTGACATTCATTTCATTCACCAACGGTCAAAGCATGATGATGCTGTTCCTCTGATCTTGTCTCATGGCTGGCCTGGGTCCATAGTCGAGTTCCAAAAGGTCATCGGCCCACTTTCGGATCCAACCAGTTACGGCGGAAATGCACAAGATGCTTTCCACGTCATTTGCCCGTCTCTTCCTGGATACGGATTCAGCGGAAAGCCACCTGCCTCAGGCTGGGGAGTAGAAAAAATGGCCGACATCTTTACCGAGCTAATGCTTGGCCTGGGTTACGACCGCTTTGGAGCCCAAGGTGGCGACTGGGGATCAGCTATAACAACTGCCATCGGCGGACGTCATCCCGATAACTGCATGGGCATCCATCTCAATATGGTGATGCGCGGTAAACGGCCAAAGGACCAACCGCCCACCGAAGAGGAGACAGCGGCCTTAGAGGCAGCTGCCTATTACAGAGACTGGGACTCCGGCTACTCAACTCAGCAGGGGACGCGCCCCCAAACTCTCGGCTACGGCTTAACCGATTCTCCCGCTGGACAGCTGGCCTGGATCTTCGAAAAGTTTTGGTCCTGGACCGACAACCAAGGGCATCCCGAGGATGCCCTGTCGCGCGATGAGATGCTGGACAACGTCATGCTTTATTGGGTTACTCAATCCGCAACTTCCTCCGCTCGCCTGTATTGGGAAAGCTTTAGGTCGTTACGGCCGGCGCAAGTCGACGTCCCAACCGGCGTCGCTTGTTTCCCCAAGGAAATCATTCCTCCGGTGAGATCGTGGAGCGAGGGCACCTATACCGATATTCGCCAGTGGACGAAAATGCCAAGAGGCGGACACTTCGCTGCGTTCGAACAACCGGATCTCTTCGTAGAAGACGTCCGCTCTTTCTTTGCACGGGTTCGTTGAGGGTCGCATGCTCCGCGGGTTAAACATGGATCGCCAACTTCTGATCTCTGGCCTGATTGATTACGCCGGACGGAACCACTCAAGTACCGAAGTTGTTGCAACCGATTCAGCAGGGACCCTTCACCGAACTAATTGGACGAACATTCGTTGGCGGGCGCTGCAACTGTCCTCCGCTTTGAAGCAACACGGGATACAGCAAGGCGACAGGGTCGCCACCATCGCTTGGAACGATCATCGACATCTTGAACTCTATTACGGCATCACCGGTATCGGATCGGTCCTACACACGGTAAATCCTCGTCTTCGCGAACAGCAGATCTCGTGGATAATCAATCATGCTGAGGACCAGATGGTCTTCATAGATCCGGACTTTTTGCCTTTGGCTGAAGCCGTCGCTTCTGAAACGCCATCTGTTCACACCTGGGTGATTTTGGCAAATGAACTACCCGAAACCTCATTAGAGAACGCCGTTGCATATGAGGACATGATCGACAGAGGCGACGCTATTGAAGACTGGCCGCTGCTAGATGAATGGAGCGCCGCCACGCTCTGCTACACCTCTGGTACCACCGGAAACCCTAAAGGTGTGATGCAAAGCCATCGCTCCATCGTTTTGCAAACTTGGGCAACCTGCACCGGTGATGGCCACGACGTCAATTCGAGTCAATCAATTCTGCTTGCGGTCCCGATGTTCCACGTAAATGGGTGGGCAATCCCGTTTGCCGCTGCCATGGCAGGGTCCAAATTAGTCTTACCGGGCCCTGATCTTTCACCTGAGGCACTGGTTAGGCACATCAACACCGAAGATGTGACGTTTTCGGCTGGTGTACCCACTATTTGGTTATCAGTTGTTCAGTACTTAAAAGAGACCGACACAGACGTACCTTCCCTCAATCGCCTCGCCGTCGGCGGTTCAGCTGCACCGCGTTCACTTATGGAC
>JASMKJ010000219.1 GCA_030749275.1 Acidimicrobiales bacterium | reverse complement strand
GGAGATCGATCGGCTACTTGCTGAACGAACTCCCGCCCAGGAGGCCTACGTCGAAGGAGTCTCCGAGACGATCCGTGAACGATTGGCAAAGACCTCCGTTCAGGCTCAGGTAACAGGTAGAACCAAACATCACTGGGCTGTGTACGAGAAAATGGTGGTCAAAGGCAGATCCTTCGACGAAATCTTCGACCTAGTCGGCATCAGAGTGGTAGTGGAAACAATCCGAGATGCCTATGGAGCTTTGGGTTCCATACACAGCACTTGGAAACCAGTTTCGGGAAGATTTAAAGATTACATAGCAATGCCGAAATTCAATCTTTATCAGTCACTACACACCACGGTGGTAGGACCTGAGGGGGTCAGCCTTGAAGTGCAAATCCGGACAGGGGATATGCATCGACGAGCAGAACATGGCGTAGCGGCACACTGGCGTTACAAAGATCCGTCAGAAGGAGCAGGAGCGGACATGCCCTGGCTTAACTCCATTGTCGATTGGCAGGCCGAGACAGATGACCCGGAAGAATTCATGCGGACGCTCGCTGTTGATTTAGACCAAGACGAGGTCTATGTGTTTACCCCTAAAGGCGATGTGGTAACCCTCGCTACGCAAGCGACACCTATAGATTTCGCCTACGCCATTCACACCGACATCGGGGATTCAACTATCGGGGCAAAAATTGATGGACGACTTGTTCCGTTAGACCGTCAACTACATTCCGGAGACACCGTGGAAGTCTTCACTTCCAAAGTCGACGGAGCCGGCCCCTCGCGAGATTGGCTCGGAATAGCAACAACCCCGAAAGCGAGAAACGGCATCAAGCAATGGTTCGCTAAATCGGACCGTGAAGAGATAGTCGAAATAGGTAGAGAACAACTAACCGACGCTATGAGGGACGAAGGTTTGCGGGCGCAACTGCTGATTGAGAGTGATGAGTTGCTCCGTGTGGCTGAACAATTCAACCGGAGTGACTTGGTCCTCCTCTATGAAGCCGTTGGTAAGGGCGATCTCCAAGCCTCCTCTATAGCCAAGCGACTAGTGGCGAACTTGAGAGGCGAAGAAAGCAGCCAGAGATTGCCAGCGAAGCCGGCACAACATCGAGGCTCTCGTCGTCGACGAACCACCGGGGTTCATGTAGAGGGATTTGACGACTCGCTCGTCCGACTAGCCGGATGCTGTAACCCAGTCCCTGGCGACGAAATCTTTGGGTTTGTCACCAAGGGTCGAGGTATTTCCGTGCACCGCGATGACTGCGCAAATGCCTCCGAACTTGCGGGATCTTCCGGCGCCCGGCAAGTAGAAGTCGACTGGGATAGCGCCTTCAGCGGACAGTTCCGCACCAGCGTCGAAGTCAGAGCCCTTGACCGGGACCGGTTATTGGCTGACGTGGTGTCAGTAATCTCTGACCACTATCTCAGCATCTCCAGTGCTCACACCTTTACCGGCGACGACCAAGTGTCGATCCTGCAGTTCGACATAGAGGTAGGTGACCCAACCTTGTTAGAGCAGTTACTCGGGGCGTTACGGGAGATAGACGGCGTCTTCGACGCGCACAGAGTGATGCCCAACAGTGTTCGTCCCCCATCTTGATCACGAACTTAACTACATCAATAAGTGTCAGGGAGTTTGTGCCGGAACCATCTACGATGGTGGGTTCACCGGGCAGCTATTTCACCTACCCCGGACGCGCCCGAGGATGACTCATGTCAAAGAAGGCAAATACCTTCCAAACTCCCATCGGAACACGTGACCTGCTGCCCGACGAGTCCGCCCGATGGGAAGCAGTAACCAACACCTTCAGCTCCATTGCGGCTCGGTCGGGCTTCGCTCTAGTAGACACCCCAATGTTCGAGGACGTCGGAGTGTTTTCGCGGATCGGTGAAGGGACTGATGTAGTCGGAAAGGAAATGTACGAATTCCTTGACCGAAGCGATCGGCCTATGGCGCTACGTCCGGAAGGAACCGCTGCGATTTGTCGAGCCTTTGTGCAACATCGGCCAGTCGTACCATGGAAGGTCTACTACCGAGGTCCTTACTTCCGGTACGAAGCTCCGCAGGCCGGACGCTTTCGACAATTTCACCAATTTGGTATTGAAAGCATCGGATCAGATGACCCTGATATTGATGTTGAAGTCATCGCTTTAGGATGGGACGTTTTAAAAAGCGTCGGGTTGGAGCAAGTCAAATTACTGGTGAACTCGATGGGCGACTCGAACACAAGAAAGCGATATCAACAATCGCTGAGCGAGTTTCTGGAACAACATCTACTCGAGTTAGACCAAGACGACAGAAGCAAAGTTGAGTCACATCCCCTAAGAGTGCTGGATTCAAAACGACCGGCAACACAAAGCGTTGTTGCCGGAGCACCACTGATCGACGAGTTCCTCGACAAAGACGCCGAAGAACACTTCGAACGAGTGAGGGAAGGGCTCAACGCGTTGAGCATCCCGTTCACTGTCGAACCCAAACTGGTCCGCGGCCTGGACTATTACACCCACACCACGTTCGAGTTTCAAAGCCAGGCGCTAGAGAGTGCCCAAAACACGGTGTGTGGAGGTGGACGCTACAACGGCTTGATCGAAGAACTGGGTGGACCGCCTACTCCGGGAATCGGATTTGGCATGGGCATCGAACGGCTGCTTTTGGCCTGTGATTCCGAAAACTCATTCCCAAACCCATCTGCCAGAACTCAAGTCTGGGTCGTTGACGTTACTGACGGGTCGTCTGCGCGAGATCTCGCCCACTTATTGCGAATCAACGGAATCTTCGCAGATCGGTCCTTTGATGGTCGTTCTATGCGAAGCCAAATTCGTAGCGCCGATCGGTCCGGGGCCCAAATAGCCTTAATTATCGGTGAGCAGGAAATAGACGAATCAACGATTTCAATACGAATGTTGCGTGACGACCAAGCTGAACAACTAGTTGTCCCGCGAGATCAAGTCGTCAGTCAAGTTCGACAGCTCCTCGGGTTGGACTCTTGACTACGGCTTATGGCTCTGGAGATAGACCATGACGAAAAGAACCGATTACTGCGGTCGGCTGTCCAACGAAGACATAGGCCGGACTGTCACCGTCTGCGGGTGGGTATCCAAACGCAGGGAACACGGTGAGTTCTTGGCGTTCGTAGATCTACGCGATCGCACAGGCATAGTTCAATGTGTGGTTGACCACGCTCACGATATTCGTAGCGAGTATGTCCTAGCAGTAACCGGAACGGTAAGAGAACGGCCACCCGAGACGATAAACAACGACTTACCTACAGGTTCGATAGAAATCGGTGAAGCAACTGTAGAAATCCTTTCACAAGCCGAACCGCCTCCATTTCAAATAAGCGGAAGAGTCGACGTTGACGAAACCATAAGAATCCGGCATCGCTATTTGGATCTCCGAACCAGTCGTATGCAGCGAAACCTCAGGAGCAGAGCAGCAATCAACTCGGCTATTCGACGCTCAATGGACGCTCAAGAGTTCGTCGAATTAGAAACCCCGATGCTCATAGCTTCAACCCCGGAAGGCGCCAGAGACTTTGTTGTACCGAGCAGGCTAAGTCCGGGAAACTTTTACGCACTCCCGCAAAGCCCACAACTATTCAAACAACTTTGCATGGTCGGAGGAATGGACCGTTATTACCAAATTGCTCGCTGCATGAGAGACGAAGACCTTCGTGCAGACAGGCAATTCGAATTCACCCAGCTGGACATGGAAATGAGCTTTGTCGATGGACAAGAAGTTCGCGCCGTCATCTCCGAAGCGGTAAGTGAAGCCACTGAGGCCATTACC
>JASMKJ010000218.1 GCA_030749275.1 Acidimicrobiales bacterium | reverse complement strand
TCAATAACTGCCGGCATCAGATTTTAGATTCCGAGTCGCAACAACTCGGCAGCGACCACACAGTCTTCTCGTGTGGTTGCGTCGGAGGACTCAACTCCTGTCGGGCCAACGATGTGGGTTGTCGCGGTTATTGGCACAACTTCGTCGTCGGCTTCCAGTGGATTCTCCATCGCCAATCGGCTTTCGACAATTTCGAAATACTGCCCGGGGAGAGCTCGACCGTGACCAACGACAGCCCACGTCTCTTGTTCGCTGTGGGTAGCACAGACAGCCGCAGCATAAGACCCCGACGGTGCTATTAGCGAGTGTGGGCCGGCAGCTTCGGCCTCGACAATTACGATGTCAGCTGTAGAACAAGCTTGGCCCAGACCAGTAAACGGGACTTCTTCAACATGCACGCCTTGTCCAAGAAGCATTCTCGCTAGCCCAGCTCCTTCGCCGTAGGCGTCTACAACCCGAACTGTCACGTCGTTTCGCTGATCGATTTTCTTCAGGGCTAAGTCCGGCCAGCCGATTACAGCCACTGTTGCTCCGTCAGGAAGAGCTGAGGCG
This sequence comes from Acidimicrobiales bacterium, assembly GCA_030749275.1. Lineage (GTDB taxonomy): Bacteria > Actinomycetota > Acidimicrobiia > Acidimicrobiales > Poriferisodalaceae > UBA6944. Next base: position 2,096 of record JASMKJ010000218.1, on the reverse strand, counting down.
ACATTGTCTGAGGTCAAGTCGCTCGCGAGCTCATCCAGAAAACCCCACATGGCGGTCTTGGCGTCGGATGAAATCAGAACTCTGGTTGCCATGACCCACAACGATCCAGCTAGCGGGTGATGATGCAAGATGCGACGGCAAGCATTAACCATTTCAGCTGATTCACCCCACAGCGCTCCCAAAGCCTCGGCTGCTTCACGCGCGAGATCGAGTTGGTCAAATCCCCCAGCACGGGCCACATAGCGAAGTCTTTCAATGGGATGCACTCATGCAGACTGCCACAAGCACCGCCTCGAAATAAATCCGAATTTGGCTTTATCTCTGTGCGGGTCAACTGCGGTGAGCGCGCTAACTTGGCATTCGTGGCTACTGACCCCTCGACGCAACTAACAGTTGCAACCATGGATGGAGCTGAGCAGACGCTGTCTCAATGGTTGACGACCTTTAATCTTCTCGCCGTTGTCATAGACCCATACACTCACGAAAGCGGGTGGATAATACCGACGACCGACAGGCTCTTCGCTCACTATGAGGAAGCTGATGTCAGGTGTGCGTTCGTGGTTACGGGAAATGGCGACGGCGCCCGCCAATATCTAGGTAAATATGCGGATCGCTGGTTGGTTTTAACCGATGAAAACAGAGAATTAGTCGGTTCATTGAGTCTTGATCGCCTACCTGCTCTCATTCACATTGGTCAGGACGGTTCTCTGATCGGTTCTGCCGAGGGATGGGACCCACCCCAGTGGCGGCAGGTATTGGAGGGTGTTGAGGAAGCGATGGCATGGCGTTCTAAGCCTTTGCTTCCTACTTCTCAGGACCCGGGTGCATTTGAGGGAACCCCTGCTCTGACCTAAAGGTTCATTTTGATTCGGTACATCTCAGCGTCCGCTCGGGACAAAAGTTCTTCCGCTGTGTTTCGTGTTCCGTATCCAACAGTGAAACCAATGCTCGCTCTGGCTGTGAGAGAGTGCCCGCCGATCACAAAGGGTCGCTCCATTGTGATTTCAAGTCGCTCAGCGACTAGCTGAACATCGTCTCCATTTCTCAATTCGGGGCACACAACGACGAATTCATCACCTCCGTATCGGGCGACAGTGTCTGTCGGCCGCACCGAGTCCGCGAATCGGGCCCCAATAGCGGAAAGTAGCCGATCCCCGACTGTGTGGCCGTAGACATCGTTAACGACCTTGAAGTCGTTGAGGTCGCAGAACACAACACCGACCGCTCGTCCGCTGACTCGAGAGCGTCCTAAAGCGTCTTGTAATCGAGATTCCGCTTGGAAACGGTTAGCCAGCCCAGTCAGCGGGTCTTTCCGAGCAGCGCGCGCCAATTCTGCTTCCTGGCGACCACCGGTCCACAGAACAGCGATCGAACTCAACAACAAAAGTGCAACACCACACAGCGACACCAATCCGGCTGTCCAGCGCCAAGCGGTCGACAAGGACTGTCCTCCAAGAAGCACCCAGCTGCAAAAAAGCAAATTAGCTAAACATGATGGGACAGCTACGAAAAAAAGTGTTCGCCGAGCAGTCATCGCATCACCCAAGAGTACGGGTATATCGCCCGCTGGGCGAGAACCCTTAACGCGCCAACCACCCTCCGTCAACCGGGAGCGGAATCCCTGTCACGTAACTACTGGCATCACTGGCTAGGAACAGCAGAGCCCCATCCAGTTCATCAGGTGTTCCGCCCCGGCCCATGGATGCGTTACGCGCGATCCACTGACGGGAACGTTCATCGTCGAACATCACCTGAGTTAATTCGGTTTCGAAGTAACCAGGGCACAAGGCATTGACCCTGATCCCTCGTTTCGCCCATTGGACAGCTAGATCGCGAGTCAAGTTGACTAGGCCGGCCTTGCTGGCCGCATAGGCGGGCTGCAAATTCGGGGCGGACGCAACTATCCCATGAACGGAAGCGACGTTGATGATGCTTCCCTCCTCGCGGGTCAACATATCTTGGGCAGCTAATCCAGACAGGAGGAAGCAAGAGTTGAGGTTGACGTCGACGACGCTCCGAAACACATCGATGTTCGCCTCCTCTGCAGGGTTAATAGCATCAGAGATTCCGGCGTTGTTGACGAGCACATCCACTCG
>JASMKJ010000217.1 GCA_030749275.1 Acidimicrobiales bacterium | reverse complement strand
TTCTTAAACGAGAATCGGCAGCAAGAGTTGTTTATCTCCTATTACGAAACCGAATCAGCAGCCAATCTCTTCTGGAAGGGGGCTAGCGATTTCGACTCCCTTACCGATGCTGAAGAGAACCGTTACAGAATGATGATGCACTCGATGTATTTCCATCTGGTGAACGCATGGAAACTCGAACGTGATGGAGGTGACCTCAGGAGGCTGCGTGCCAGCTGGGAAGCCACGTTGCGACACCCCGGACAACGACGGATCTATGAAAAGACGGGTCGAGCTGTGCTGGCCAGAGATCCAGACATTACCGAGTTCGTTGAGGAGATCTATAACGAACTCGAAAGCCAAGCAGCCTAGAAACTGTGGGTCTGTATCTATACATGTGAACAGAATGCCTGGGGGCACCCCCACAGGGGTAGGGCATGAGTCAAAACTTATTTTCACCGCTCGCTGGAGAACAAGTGCAATGATGGAGCAATGACCGATCGTTCCTACGTCAGTCTGACCTTCGATGTCGACACCATTTCGCTGTGGATGAGCCGACAAGACCGCACAGCGTTCAGCCGAGGCGAGTTCGGGGTGGTGGGTACCCGTCGGATACTGAAACTTCTCGCGTCGCGATCTATACATGCAACCTTTTTCGTTCCCGGGTTGACGGCTTCAACCTATCCAGACCTTCTAGAGGAGATCGTTGACGGTGGTCACGAGGTCGGTCATCACGGCAACCACCACGAAAATCCCGCACGACTCGAACGCGACGACGAACGCCGAGTCCTCGAAGAAGGCTTAGAGATCCTGGAGAATCTCACCGGTAGACGACCGTCAGGGTGGCGTTCACCGGGCGGATACGTAACCAGCAGTACTTTCGAACTTTTGATCGAAGCAGGGTTTTCGTATGACTCGTCACTAATGGGACACGATGTGCGACCCTACCGTTGCCGGCTTGATGACAGCTGGGTAAAAGGTGAAGGAGTTGAATGGGGAACGGAAGTCGACCTTGTCGAGTTCCCCTGGGCATGGCATCTCGACGACTTCCCATGGTTCGAATACATCCCCCCACAGGGCGGCAACCTCACACCACCATCAGCTGTACTGGAAACCTGGCTCGGGGATCTTGACTGGGCCCTCGCCCATGAGCCTGGCGGGGTGCTGACTTACACCATGCATCCCCAAGTCATTGGTCGCGGTAACCGGATGCTCATGCTCGAACAACTACTCGAAGAGATCAACAAACGCGAAGTCGGGTTCACAACTCTCGAAAAGGCTGCTACTGACTGGCGCGCCGCTCACCCATTTGAACAATCGTGACACACGGTTACAGTCTCGGATCCGAGTTCAATATTTCAGGTGCTTCACGCGACGGAAGACTGCTCAATCGTTTGTAGAAGCCAACGAGCGACCTCGACCCGATCCAAGGGTCGATCAAGGGATCCGAGAGCCGCGTCGACCGCGGAGCTTCCGATGCGTTCAATCCGGGACCTATACAACGACGCCGCAAGTTCAGGAACGAACTCGATGTGACCCTGAATGCACATCACATTGTTGCTTACCGTGTAGGCACCGACGGGGCAGGTTGGTGCGGTTGCTAGAAGCTCAGCTTCACGAGGCAACGTAAGAACTTGGTCTTGGTGGCTAGCGAGCAGGCTGTACTGGTGGGGCATTTCAAGCCATGATCGGCTGCTAGTGACCTCATAGTCAATCACTCCAATATTCCACCCACCGGAGGCCCGACCCACCTCCGCTCCCATTTCGGCGGCTATGAGTTGGTGGCCAAAACACACTCCTGCGAGCGGAGTGCCATTCCCAAGGGCGGTACTGATCCACGAGCGAAGGTCGGAAATCCATGAGTCGTCGTCAGAGACGGATTGTCGGGACCCGGGAATGACCCAACCAGTGCATTCATCGTGTGCGGGTAACGCATCGTGTCGTGCGTCGAAGGGAATTATCTCCGCTCCGACCGTCTTGAAGATGTCGCGAAAAAGGTGTTCATAGTCGCCTGCAATTGACCGATGAGGGTTATCAATTGAGTCAAGTACCAAAAGTCCCAGCCGAGTGGGAGACGAATAATCACTCACCGATACGATGCTAGGAGCTACTCGTCCGACGTGGGTCATTGGAAATGCATATTCTCTTTGCAGGTCACACCAAAACCAAGCAGTGCAATGGGATTGCCGCGGCGATCGACGTTGGGTGTGCAGGTAGTTGTGATCGCCGGAGAAGTGGTCAAGGTCAGCAGCAGGTGAGGTGAAAGTATGAAAATTCATTGGTTCTTACCTACCGGTGGCGATAGTCGGGATGTTGTTCCCGACGGCCCGAACGCTCACTGGCGACCACCAACAAACGATTACCTCGCGCAAATCGCGCAAGCCTGCGACGATTTGGGCTACGACGCCATGTTGACACCATGCGGGACGGCCTGCGAAGACGCGTGGCTGGCAACAGCGTCACTTATCCCATTGACTAAGCGAATCAAGTTCTTGGTGGCCTTCAGACCAGGATTTTTGTCACCTACCTTGGCGGCACAGATGGCTTCCACCTATCAACGGATGTCTAACGGGCGGCTTTTGATCAACATCGTTACGGGCGCTGAGCCCCGGGAATTAAATCGTTTCGGTGACTGGTTAGACAAAGACGCTCGCTACGAACGGACGGGTGAGTTTCTAGACATCATGCGCAACGCGTGGACCGGCGACCCATACGATTTCGAGGGCAAACATTACCGAGTTGCTGAAGCGACCACCCGTGAAATTCCTGAACCACGCCCGCCGATCTACTTTGGTGGTGCTTCTCCCGCTGCTGAACAGGTCGCCGCGGAACACGTGGACGTTTATCTGGCCTGGGGTGAGCCGCCATCCATGGTTGCCGAAAGAATTGAACGGATGCGTGAGTTGAGCGCAGCGAAAGGGCGCACGTTGACTTACGGCATTCGCTTTCACGTGATAGCGCGACCGACGTCCTCGGCGGCATGGGCGGTGGCCGACGAAATGCTGGCTCATATGGCACCTGAAGCCATCGCGGAAGCACAAGCAGATTTCTCAACAACTATGTCAGAGGGCCAACGACGCATGGCTCAGCTCCACTCGGGAGACATGGGGAATTTGGAAATTCATCCCAATGTTTGGGCCGGAATAGGTCTCGTCAGAGGCGGTGCTGGTACTGCTCTAGTGGGGTCATATGAAGAAGTTGCTGACCGGATCTGTGAGTACCACGAACTTGGATTCGACGAATTTGTTCTGTCGGGATACCCACATCTAGAAGAGGCCTACTGGTTCGGAGAAGGGGTTCTTCCCATTCTCCGTAACCGAGGCTTGGTGGAAGGTGTTGCCGAACGTTCAGCAAACGTCAGTACTTTTCGCTGAACGCCAAAGCTCTTGTTGGGGGGTTCGCAGTGTTTCAACTACGCGCTGCGTCGCAACGTTTTGGCTGGGTGGCGTGGCCGGCGATTTTAGTAGCCGCACAACAGCTACTTTTTCCGGCCCCCGCAGGATCATTTGTCTCAGGTCTAGTTCTGGGAAGTATCACCGCGTTGGTAGCTCTAGCTATGTACCTCGTGTACCGGGCCAACAATGTTTTGAATTTTGCCGCCGGAGAACTCGGTTTACTGCCAGCCGTTTTCGCCATGTTGCTGATCCTGGAATCGGGTTGGAATTGGTACCTCTCATTCTTTCTCGCTTTGATATGCGCGGCATGCCTTGGCGTGGCCACCGAATTTCTCATCGTCAGACGGTTTTTTCAGTCACCCCGACTGGTTTTGACAGTTGCCACCTTGGGAATAGCAGAGCTGTTGGCTGTGTTCGCTCTTTACCTCCCAGCCTGGTGGGACAGTTACGTTCAATCGCAGCGATTAGAAGCTCCCTTTGGGTTTAGATTCGACATTGGTAGCCGTGTCTTCGATGGAGATCACCTACTCGCTTTGGTTCTCGGTCCGATGGCGATCGTGGCAGTAGCGGTCCTTCTTCGTAGAACTCGAATCGGGATAGCGGTGAGGGCTTCAGCAGAATTGCCGAGCCGAGCTGGCCTGTTGGGGATACCGGTGAAATCTGTCCAAAGCGTGGTTTGGGGAGCAGCAACCGTTCTTGCCTTCTTAGCTTTATTTCTTCGCTCAGGTGTTTATGGGTTACCTATCGGAGGATCACTCGGCCTGCTGCTTTTGTTACGTGCTTTGGCCGCGCTTACGTTGGGACGACTACAACATCTGCCGACCATTATCTGCAGCTCGTTCGCTCTTGGAGTTCTACAAGAGGGCATTGTGTGGAACTCTCAAGCCAACGAGGCTGAAGCAAAGATGGCAGCGTTGACTGGCCTGATTATCGTGTTCGGCCTGGTATTTCGAAGAACTCGCGGGGTTCGCTCAGCAACCGACTTCTCAACTTGGCAGGCAGTCGGACACGCTCGCCCCATCCCACGAGTCTTTCTAGAGTTACCGGGCCTTCGAGCTAGTCGGGTGTTGGGCGTCTTAGCCGTGGTTGGATTTTTCGTCGGGTTTCCATACTGGGGGCTGTTCGGGACCACAGTCGTTGTCAGAATGGGCTTGGTACTCATGTACGCAGTCATCATGCTGTCATTAGGAATACTCACTGGATGGTCAGGACAGCTATCGCTAGGACAGATGGCGTTCGCAGCTGTTGGCGGAGCCACCGGTGCTTGGTTGACCCAACAAGCAGACATCGATTTCGTTGCAGCGACTGTTCTCGCAGGATGTACGGGGGCGCTGTTCTCATTGGTCGTTGGAATTCCGGCCTTGCGAATGCGCGGCACATATCTGGCCGTCACCACACTGGCGCTCGAATTGACCATGATCCAATATTTCTTGAACCCCCAATTCTTTGCGTGGGTACCCGTAGAGCGAATCAGCCGACCCCCATTATTCGGCAGAATAAACTGGGACAGTTCACAAGCCGCCTACTACGTGTGCCTCGTGACACTCTTGCTTGCTTGCGCAGCGGTTGCCGGACTCAAGAACGGACGTATCGGCCGAGTCTTAATTGCGCTCAGAGACAACGAAATAGCAGCCGCGGCGTACGGGGCCAGAACCGCGCAACTGAAACTTACGGCCTTCGCAATCTCAGGATTCCTCGCAGCAGTTGCAGGTTCTGTTATCGCCCACCACCAACAGTCATTTACCGTCACCCCAGCCGGATTTAGCGTCGTGGTGTTCATTGGAGCCGTCGTGGGCGGCTTGGGCTCGATCAGCGGTGCGATCGTAGGCTCGTTGTATTGGAATGGATCTTGGTACTGGCTCCAAGGTTCCTGGCGACTTTTGGCAACAGGAACCGGGGTGCTCATTGTCCTCCTTATTGCCCCCGCAGGCATCGTCGGATTATGGGCCGATCTGAGGAACCTTGTATTGAGGAAGATAGGCGCACGCTTCGGACTTCAAGAAAGTGATCCAGCCGAAGACCTTCTGCAAAGCAAGGACCCGGAGCCATGAACCAGCGACAAACCTTCATGGGGAAAATAGCGGGGGATGGACCCGTAACAGCACTTCTGGTCATCTTCGGACTCAACGCCGTCGATGAACTTGATCGCAGCGCTTTTGCGATCCTCGCCCCAGAAATACGAGATGAATTCCAACTCGGTTTCACAGGACTGCTCACCTTCATCGCCTTCGTTGTGGCGTTTGCTCTGTCGTTACAGGTACCCATCGCGGCGTTAGCTGATCGCGCTCCCCGGGTGAGATTGGCCTTACTCGGTGCAACCCTTTGGGCATGTTTTTCCTTTGGTACCGGTCTCGCTGTAGGGGTCATCACTCTAGGAATTGCACGAAGCGGGTCTGCGATTGGTAAAGCGGTCAACGATCCCACTCATAACTCGTTGATCGCGGACTGGTTCGCACCCAAAGACCGACCGCGGGCCTACGCGTTTCATAGGGCCGCAAACGCAGTCGGTGCCACCGTGGGGCCCTTGGTTGCCGGATTCACTGCGTATTACTGGGGTTGGCGGACACCGTTTCTCCTGTTCGCGATTCCGACGTTGCTGGTGGTGCTGATGGGACTGCGGCTACGGGAACCAGTGAGAGGTGCCCATGAACGGCGACTTGCCGGAGGTGACGAAACAGTCGCGGCGACAGAAGAGAAACCACCGTCGATTTCCGAAGCGTGGCGTATGTGTTGGAAAATTGAGTCACTACGTCGCATATTCGCCGCCACACCCTTTCTGGCGGCCTCGTTGATTGGATTCGGCACACTCGCCGGGTTGCTCTACGAGGAGGCATACGGGCTGGATGAACGCGCACGCGGAATTGTCGCGGCGGTGGCGGAACCCGGACAGATCATCGGCCTGATTATTGGCGCACAAGTCGCGTCACGAGTGGTGGAACGCGACCCAGGGAGAATTTTGAAGTTTCTCGCTGTGGTGTCGACGGTGACAGCGATCTTGTCGGGAATATTTGCCCTAGTACCGAACCTGGGAGTGGCTATCGCCGCCAATGTAGTGATAGCGCTGTGTCTCGCAATAGTGGGTCCGGGAATCATTGCTGCTCTCTCACTTGCCATACCGCCACGAGCGAGGTCTGTCGGATTTTCGATGGGATCGCTATGGGTTCTCCCGGGGCTTCTTGTCCTTCCATTCATCGGATGGATCGCAGACAACTGGGGAATTAGGACGGGCATGGTAGTGATGGTTCCCGTGTTTTTCGTAGGAGGGCTCGTAATTGCCAGCGGAGGGAACGTCATCAGTCGCGATGTGGAGCAAGTACGAAAAACTGCTTTGGCACGGTCCGAAGTCCTCCAGGAAAGAAGGAACGGCCGGATCAAGCTGCTGTACTGCCAAGACCTACAGGTCGGTTACGACGGAGTTCGCGTGCTGCACGATGTCAACTTCGAAGTCGAAGAGGGTGAAATAGTCGCACTGTTGGGCACCAATGGAGCTGGAAAATCGACCCTACTGCGAGCAATTTCAGGTCTGGTGCCACCAGATCGCGGTGCGGTGATTTTCGACGGCCATGACACCACATACGCCCCACCCAACGAGATAGCAAGACATGGAATCGTCCAAATGCCGGGCGGCGCCGGAGTTTTTCCGAGTCTCACAGTTGCCGAAAATTTGGAAGCAGCCAGCTGGATGCGACGAAACGACCCAGCTGGACTTGAAGAAGACAAAGACCGAATAGCGAAGGCCTTTCCTGAGCTTCGGGACCGAATGACGGCACCAGCAGCCGATCTTTCCGGAGGGCAACAGCAGATGCTTGCCCTCAGCATGACGCTACTCACCCGCCCCCAACTCCTTATGATCGACGAACTATCTCTGGGTTTGGCTCCGGTGGTAGTGGAACGCCTTTTGGAAATGGTGCGAGACATAGCGGCATCGGGAGTGAGCATTGTCCTTGTTGAGCAATCTGCGAATTTGGCGTTGGACGTTGCTGACACCGCGTACTTCCTTGAACGAGGGAGAGTGCGGTTCAGCGGACCTGCATCAGAACTTCGTGAACGAGCAGACCTTTTGCGGTCGGTTTTCCTCACCCAACGATCACCTCACGTTGCACCTCTCACACCCGTGCCCATCGACTTCCAAGACTCGCCTGTGCTTGAGGCACGGTCACTTTCAAGAAACTTCGGAGGTATTCGAGCCGTCAACGACGTCTCTTTCGAGATCCACCCCAACGAAATCGTTGCATTCATAGGACCAAACGGTGCCGGTAAAACAACACTCTTTGATTTGATCGGCGGTTCAACCCCTACCGACGAGGGCCAAGTTCTTCTCGGAACACAAGACATCACCAATATCCCATCAAGCACACGTGCCCGTCACGGCTTAGGACGAAGTTTCCAAGACGCGAGAATGTTTCCGACACTGACAGTGAAAGAAACATTGGCGGTGTCGATGGAACGTTGGATTCGTTGGGGCGACCCAGTGACAGCTGCTCTTCACCTACCAATGGCCTATGACAGCGAACAGCGAATCAATGATCAAGTTGATCATCTAATTGCGACTTTCGGTCTTGGCGCTTTTGGGGACAAACGCATCCTCGAACTGTCAACAGGCACTCGTCGAATAGTTGACCTTGCTTGTGTCGCTGCCCACCAACCGACAGTGATTTTGCTGGACGAACCCTCCAGCGGAATAGCTCAACGGGAAGTGGAAGCGTTGGGTGAGGTTCTCCTTCGCATGCGACAAGACTTGAACGCCTCGTTGATGGTCATCG
>JASMKJ010000216.1 GCA_030749275.1 Acidimicrobiales bacterium | reverse complement strand
AGTACTGGCTGATTTATTTGGTGTAGTTGGACTCGGGTCTTTGATGGGCATCATGTACACGGCCTGTGGTTTAGGGGCGTTACTCGGTCCTCCGATAGCGGGACGCATGATCGACGCCCAAGGCAGCTACACCCTGCCACTGTTGGTTGGGTTAGGGCTTGGTCTCATTGCTTTGCTGCTCCTCACGTTGCTCCGGACAACGCCGTCGGGCAATATCGCAGTTCCCGGAGCCCAATCTGAAGGGGTTGAGGGATCAGGGAACGAAATCGCGTTGGCTATCACCGCTTTCGATGAAACTTTGATGGAACTCGAAGATTGGCTCGACCCTTAAGCCAATTAGCGCCGTCACCTGCGTGTTTCTATCGCCTCTGTAAATAGCGAATCTGGCATATCAGTTTGATCCCCCGCATCAATTGATTATTGATGTACACCTACGAATGTGAGAAGTCGGCGAGAAGAAGCCAATAGCTGACATGGCAATTTCATCAATTGCCCACGACGCGGGTATTGCAGTATTGGCCTACGACACGGGTATTGCATCAATTGCCCACGACACAGAATGGCTTCAAGTCACATTCACTGACGGAGAGACCAGCGAGTTCTATGTCCAGTGGTTAAGGGACAATATCCCTTCTGGGCGTCATCAAGATCGAGGGCAGCGAACCTTTGACATAAACGCACTTCCTCAACAATCACTGAGTGAAGTCACTCATACCGGCGATCAAATCACAATTACTTTTGATCTCGAGTCACGCAACCATGTTTTCACTGCGAGTTGGCTTCACTCCCATAGAAGCCCGATCACTCCTCGAACCAATCCAAACCCGGTTCTTTGGAATGCTGAGGAACAAAACGAACTTTGCTTTGCTGACTATTCGACTCTCAAAAGTTCAAGAAGAGGATTACATTCCTGGCTTCGCCATATACGAGATTACGGATATGGGCTAGTGGAAAACGTCCCAACTGAACCCGGGACAGTTCTTGAAGTGGTGGAGATGTTTGGTTATGTACGAGACACGAATTACGGAAAACTTTTTGAAGTTCGGGCTGAACCAAACCCCTCAAATCTTGCCTTCACGAAACTTGGGATCGGGATGCATACCGATAACCCGTATCGAGACCCGGTACCAGGATTGCAACTACTGCACTGTTTACTCAACGAATCAGACGGAGGGGAAACCCAACTTGTTGATGGTTTCGCGGTAGCAGAAAAGATTCGTCAAAAAGATCCTGGAGCATTTTGGTTGCTGTCCACCCAGCCAGTGCGATTTCGATATTTAGACGAAGGGTCAGCAGACCTCGAAGCAACGAGTCCGCTCATTGAAACAAACTCTCACGGAGAAGTAATCGCTTTACGGTATAACAGTCGCTCGGCACAAGCTTTCACTTTCCCCAGCGAAGTAATGGCAGATTATTACGCTGCATACCGCTTGCTTGGGGAACTATTACACGAACCAGAAGCGCGTATCGAATTTCGCTTAACCCCTGGACAGTTAATGATTTTCGATAATCAACGTGTGCTTCACGGCCGTTCTTCCTATGAGGAAGGGTCCCGTCATCTTCAAGGATGCTATGCAGACAAAGACTCTTTGAGATCATTCATTCGCGTACTTGAGGAAAAAAATGACTGTCATTGAAGAACTCACAGAGCTTATGGAAGGTCGAGGGAAACAAAGCTACGGAGAGAACGTGACTATTGCTGAACACGTGTTGTTGACTGCAGCGGTGGCTAAAGAGGCTAAAGCTTCAGAGTCACTGATTGCCGCTTGTCTTTTACATGATGTGGGTCATTGGTTAGATGAACCAGATGACGACTTTGGCATACATAGTCATGCCGATACCGGTGGAGTTTGGGTCGCTGAACGGTTCGGGTCACATGTTTCCGAACCGGTACGCCTTCATGTAGATGCAAAACGCTACTTATGCGCGGTCGAACCGAGATATCACGGCTGCTTGTCGTATGCGTCTCAATACACATTGACACAACAGAACGGCCCAATGACGCAAGACGAAATCGCTATCTTCCTCTCTAACCCTCATCATGAAGATGCTGTCGCTTTGCGTAAGTTTGAAGACTTGCATGGGAAAAGAACCGGAGTTCCTGTTCCTGAGTTTGAACATTTCCGTCCACTCTTAGAGAAACTAATTAGGCCATTCAAATAGCAAAACTAATGAGGGTGTTGTCGCTCCTGCCGTTATCCTCGTGGGTCGCGGGGTGGAGCAGTTTGGTAGCTCGTCGGGCTCATAACCCGAAGGTCGTTGGTTCAAATCCAACCCCCGCCACCACTTGGAAACCCTGCTACGGCAGGGTTTCCTGCCTTTTGGAGGATGGCTTACAGGGATAGCGGAATCACCCCCTAGCCTCGTAATCATGGAAACGCGAGACAAGAATCATCGCGAGTTCCCCAAAGCGGTGGCGTATGAGGAGGGCAGCGGTCCTCGCAACATGGTGGTGCTGCTGCTCGACAGCCTTAACCGGCACATGCTCGGGGCTTATGGAAGTGGGGAGTTTGAAACGCCGAACCTTGATCGGTTTGCGGCCCGGTCGCTGCAGTTCACTCGCCATTACTCGGCGTCGTTGCCATGCATGCCCGCTCGTCACGATCTGCTATGTGGGTCCTGGGATTTTTTATGGCGGCCATGGGGGTCGATTGAGGTGTGGGAGAACAACATCACCCAGGACCTCAGGATGACCGGGGTTGTCAGTCACCTCATTACCGACCATCCGCACTTATTTGAAACCGGTGGTGAGAACTACCACACCGATTTCTCCGCGTGGGACTACCTGCGGGGACATGAGGGCGACCCATGGAAGACCCGACCCGATCCGTCGTGGGTGGGCACCCCTGCCTTACCAGCTGCGTCGGGAATTTTTCGCCGTGGCTACGACGATTCTCGCACCTATTTCCGTGAGGAAGCCGACTTCCCAGGTCCGAAGACGATGGCAGCGGCCGCGGAGTGGCTTGATCACAATGCCGGGGCCCACGAACGCTTCTTTCTCTTTGTCGACGAGTTCGATCCGCACGAGCCTTTCGACACGCCCGAGCCGTGGACATTCAAGTACCACGACCAGCGAGATCAGGAACTGATGATTTGGCCCCCGTACAGCACTAATCCGGTTGGTAGCGGGGCTCTCACCGAGACCCAGGCTGTGCAACTCCGGGCGAACTACGGAGCCAAACTGTCGATGATTGATCACTGGCTTGGCCGCGTCCTAGACGCGGTCGACCGTAATGGTCTTTGGAACGACACAGCAGTCGTGCTTTGCACCGACCATGGTCACTATCTCGGAGAACACGGCGGTGCTTTCGGCAAGCCAGGCCTGCCGGTCTATAACACGCTGGGCCATATCCCTTTGATGATCTCGTGGCCTGGTGCGGCGCCTGGTTTGTGCGACGCACTTACCACCATGGTCGATATCCACGCCACTGTCGCCGATCTGTTCGGCGCTATGCCCCAGCATCGAACCCACGGGAGGTCTCTGCGACCTCTCCTCGATGGCAAGGTCGACTCGGTTCGCGAATGGGTCCTACAGGGCTATTTCGGTCGCGAGGTCAACGTCATCGATCTGAATGGGAAGTACGTGCGTACGACACCAGATGGGCCGTTCCCGTTGTCGATGTGGTCGAACCGCTGGTCGACGATGCCTATACATGCATTCCCGCGTATCGGGCTCCCCAAGCCCGATGACAACGCCTATCTCGACCGCATGCCCGGGTCGGACGTGCCCGTCATCCGCCAGCCGTTAACTGAGGAGACGTACGGGGCGCACCCCTTCACCTTGGCCCGTTCGGTTTCCGAGGCACATCTGCTCTTCGACGCGGCAGATATCGAAGAGACTGAGGACATAGCTGGCTCGGCCGGCGAAGCCCACTACATCGAATTGCTTCGGCACGCGCTCACCGAGGTAGACGCACCCGACGAACAACTGGAACGGCTCGGTCTCGCAGCACGCAGGGCACCGGGATAGCCCTCAGCCCCCGTCGGGTGTCATGTCCATGTCGTTGTTCATGTTCATGTCCATATTCATGACGGCATCAGGATCGAGACCGGGAGCGACAGTCGGGTCGACAACGATTGCGATTGCCCACACCACAGCGGCTATGCCAACT